>NZ_RAWL01000151.1:0-18656 GCF_003668885.1 Corallococcus sp. AB049A
GCGGAGGAGGCGGGGAACCGCGCGGGCACGACGGTCTACATGGCGCCGGAGCAGTGCCTGGACGCGCGCGAGGCGGGCCCGGCGGCGGACATCTACGCGCTGGGTGTCCTGCTGTTCGAATTGCTCACGGGCACGCCGCCGTTCCATGGCACGCCGGACGAGGTGCGTGAAGGTCACGTGAGCCAGCGTCCGCCGCGCGTATCGGAACGGGCGCGGGTGCCTGCGGCGCTGGACGCGGTGGTGGCGCGGTGTCTGGCCAAGGCGCCTGCGGAGCGGTACGCGAGCGCGGCGGAGGTGTTGGCTGCTTTCGAGGCCGCGTGCGCGGAAGGGCCCGCGCTGCCGGTGGTGGGGGCGAAGGACGCGCGGCCTGCGCAGGCGCTGGCGACGTTCGCGGGCTCGCGGCCGGTGGCGCTGCTGGGACTTCGCACGGCCGCGTCGGTGGAGGGACTGGCGGCCACGCTGGAGCCGTTCGGCGGGGTGCTGGCGCGTGTCGCGGCAGGGGGCTACCTGCTCGTCTTCTGTGAGTCGTTGTCCGCGGAAGCGAACGTGCGCGCGGGCGCGCTCGCGGCACGGCGGTTGGTGGAGTCGGGAGAGGCCTCGGCGGTGCTGCACGTCGCGGTGTTGTACGTGCATCCCGGCACCACGTTGCCGCGCATCGCGGGTGCCGCGCTGGAGCGGCCGGAGACATGGTGGGGAAGGGGGCTCGCGCAAGGCGAAGTGCGGGTGACACCGGAGGCGGTCGTACGGCTTGAGCCCGGGTGGATCGAGCCTGCTCCCCGGCAGGACGACAGTGTGGCCGCAGAGGATGCACGTCCGGCGTCACCCCAATCCGTGGACGACGCGCTTGAGCCTGGTGCGTTCTTCCGGCTGCGCCTCCAGGACGAGGAGGGCTCGCGAGCCGACGGCGCGCCTCCTCCGTTCGTGGGCCGCGAGGCGCTGCTGGATGCACTGGTCGCGGACGCGGCGCGGAGCCTGTCGTCGCTGGAGCCGGGCCTGGGTGTGCTCACCGGCGAGGTGGGCCATGGCAAGACGCGGCTCCTCAAGGGGCTCGCGTTCCGGTTGGAGTCCGCGGGCCATGCCCGGGTCGTCCGCCTGCGCGCTCCGCCTCCGGATGCGTCGGTGTCCAACTCCCTCCTGGATGCACTGCGCGCCGTCGTGGGCCGTCCTTCCGCGGAGCCGCGCATCCTGGCCGACGCGCTGCTCGCCCAGGCCCGGGAAGCTCCGCTCGTGCTGTTGCTGGACGATGCGCACCTCGCGGATCCCCTGAGCCTGGACGTGCTGGAGCGTGCCACGCTCGCAGGGCCTCGGGCTCCTCTGTGGATCTGCGTCGCTGGACGCCCGTCGCTGCTGGGCCTGCGCCCCCACCTGGGCGAGCGCAGCGCCCAGGCCTCGCGCCACCTGTTGCCGCCCCTGCCTCCAGAGGCCAGCCGCGCGGTGCTGATCCACCTGCTGCGCCCGGCGGAGCACATCCCGGAGCCCGTGCTCGCGCGCCTGGAACTGCTGGCGCAGGGCGTGCCCCTGTCCCTCGTCGAACTGGCTCGCGCGCTCCGTGCCGCAGGCGCCCTGCGTTCATCGCCGGGTGGCGGGTGGTACGTCGCACCGGATGCGCTGCTGGACGTCTCCGTCACGCCGCTCTTTGAACGGCTGGCCCCACGCGTGCTCGCGGGCCTTCCAGAAGCCCACCGCGTGCTCGCGAGGCTGTGCGCGGTGCTCGGCACGGAGGTGGACGTGGCTCGGGTGGACTCGGCCCTGCGCCACCTGGCCTCCGGACCGGAGCTGTCACGCGCCGCGGCCCTGGACGCGGGCGCCGGCCTGCAACGCCTGGCTCGCGCGGGCCTCCTGCGTCCCACCAGCCCGGGCCGCTTCGCCTTCCGGCACCCGCTCCTGCGCGAGGCCCTGGAGGCCCTGCTGCCCTCCGCGCCCCGCCGCGCGCTGCACGCCGCCGCGCTCAAGGCCAGCGTGGGCGACGACGTGGCCGAACGCCGCCGCCGGGCCCACCACGCGGCCGTGTGTGGCGCCCACCAGGAGGCCTCGCGCGACTACCTGGCGCTGGCGGAGGAGGCCCGCGCCGGTCACCTGCCCGTCGAAGCCGAACAGCACTACACGCGCGCGCTCGCGCTGTTGCCGGAGTCCGACGACGCGCGCCGGGCCCAGGCGCTCGCGGGACGGGGCAAGGTGCGCCACCGACTCCAGCGCTTCAGGGAAAGCCTCGCGGACCTGTCCGCCGCGCGCGCCCTGGCCCGCACCCGGGGCGACGCGGCCCTCGAAGTGGACCTGCTCCTGGAAGAAGCCACCGCGCGCGACTGGATGGAGGACTCGGACGGCTCCGCCGCCTGCACCCGCGAAGCGCTCGACGCCATCGAGTCCCTGGACGCGCCGCGCCTGTCCATCCGCTGTGGCCTGGCCCGGGGCCGTCTGCACGTGCGCCAGGGCGAATGGGCCGCCGCGGCCCGCGTGCTCACCTCCACCGCCGAAGGCGCCGAGCGCGCCCGGGACCACGAGACGCTGGTCGTGTCATTGGCGCTGCTCGGCTCCGCGCTCACGTTCCTGGACCGCGCCCCGGAGGCCGCCGCGCGCTTCGACGAAGCGCTGGAGCGCTGCGAGGCCGCGGGCGACGGACTGCACAAGGCCGCCGTGCTGAGCAACCGCGTCCTGCTGTGGCTCCGCCAGGGCGACGTGTCCCGCATGGAAGCGGACCTGCGCCGCGCCATGGCCCTGGGCCGCGAGCTGGCCCACGCGCAGATGGAGCGCTGGGCCACGTTCAACCTGGCCGAAGTGCTCTACATGCAGGGCCGCCTGGACGAAGCGCTCCCGCTCGCGCAGCGCGCGCATGAGCTGGGCGTGCGCTTCTTCCGCGAACACCCCGTGCCCGTGGATGCGCTGCTCCTCGCCCGCATCCAGGCCGCCGCGGGAGACGAGGCCGCGGCCGCACGGCAGCTCGCCTGGATCTCCGAGCGCTGCCCGCCGGAGTCCCTGCCGCCCACCGCCATCATGCGGCGCCTGGTGGAGCTCCAGGTCCGTCAGCAGGTCACGGGCGCGTTCGAAGCGACGGACTGGGTCGCGCTCCAGACGGAAGCGGACGCGCTGGCGTCGCCGGACGAGAAGGCGGAGATCCTCCTGCAGGCCACCGGCATCGCGCGCCGCACCGGCGCGATGGACGAAGCGCGCGCGTGGCTCGAACGCGCCGCACCCGTCGTGGCGGAGGCGCCACTGTGGTCTACGCGTTTCCACGCACTGCGTGCCGCGCTCACACGCTCCGCGCTGTAACGGGAAACGCTACTTGGCGCCGCGCCCGTAACCTTTCGCGCTACAGGGAGACAAGAAGGCCACGCCTGGGGTTTCCTTTCCTCCCATTTCCAAATCCTGCCCAAGGAGTGTTCGCGCGATGGCCTCCTCCCTCCTCCGAGTCCCCTGGTGTTTCCTCTTGCTGGCGCTGACCGGCTGCGAGTCCGCGCTCCCCGACGACACCCGCGCCGACCCCAGCGCCGACGTGGTGCTCGGAACGAGTGAGTCGGACATCCGCATCGCCAACTCGCTCACGACGCGCGAGCTGGTGCTCAACGCCATCGCCGCGAACCACGACGCCAACGAGGCCCTGGCCACGAACTCGCTGGAGTCGCTCTTCGACCCCGACGTGATGGAGAGCGGCCCGCAGAGCGCGCTCGTCAACCACCAGCTCCGCGACCCGTACGCGCAGCGCTTCATGGCGTACCTGGTGGGCTGTGCGCTGGACCCAGGGGAGAAGCTCGCATGGGTCAATCCCTTGCAGCCGGCCGGTTCTCAGGACAGCGAATGGGAGGGCTCCGCGGGCCTCTGCCCGTGGTGGCGCACGGGCACGCCGGGCGATGAGTGCCTCAAGCGCGTGACGGCGTGCCTCCTGGCGCGCAACAACCTGCTGGGCTACCGCGTGGAGCTGTCGATGCGCGGCGAGCTCCACGATGCCGAGCACGCCATCGCGCAGCCGTTCGCGTTGGACTCGTGGACGGTGCCGCTGGACCACGTGCCGCCCTCGCAAGGGCCGCTGAGCAGCGCGGTGGAGTGCGGCAGCCAGACGGTGGGCTCGGGACGGGACTGCGGCTGGACGATGCACTCGGTGGGCTGGTGCCCCGCGGGTCAGACCGTCAGCGTGGGCGCGGGGGGCCCGCCAGGCTGCTCCTCCGGGGCGCCGCTGGGCTCCAGCTCGGGCGCGCGCATGATGCTGCGCGTGTGCCGGGGCATCGCCGGGTGTGACGCGGGCGACGCGCGGCACGTGGACTCCAGCCAGGGCTGCGCGCTCGGCTCCACGTACCCGCTGCCCTCGCTGGGGACGGACCCCACCGTGACGTTCGCCTGCCCGGCGAACGGCGGGTACTTCACGGTGATGACCGCGCCCTGGGACAGCAGCGCGGAGGGCACGGCGAACGTGGCCTGGTCCTCGGCGGTGCAGGCGCCCCTCTCCGAGCGCGCCGTGTACCGCGTCCGCGAAGGCGCCTTCTACGGCAACCTCTTCGGCCGCGACGCGCTCCGCGACGACATCAACGTGACGGTGACGCTGGCGACGGGGTCGAAGGACCGCTACGTCGTCAACCGGCCGCGCACCCGCCAGGCGAAGCCCATCTTCAAGGACCTCTACGCCTGCTACGACCCGGGTTGGGTGCACGGCATGGCGTACGCGACCTACCGCGTGTGCGCGCTGCCCGGCACGAACGAGGACTGCGCGGCGCAGGTGACCGGACCGTGCTGGGACACGAATCCGCAGGCCACGCACCAGTGCGAGACCCAGGACGGCCCGCTGTTGAACGGCGACGGCGACTTCGAGCGGTGCCGCGACCTGAACAACACCGTCTGGGGCGAGCCCGTCACCGTCTACCTCAACGGCGCGTGCGACCTGGTGGATGATCAGCACCGCGACCTGTGCAAGCGCTACTCGGAGCCTCCGCCGCCGCAGGACACCGGCCGGGGCAAGGAAAAGCGCTAGTCCATGGCGGGCAACGGAGAAGAGGCCCTCTACGGCGAGGAGCTGCGCCCCGGCGCGCTCGTGGGCGAGTGGGTCGTGGACCACGTCCAGGTCCACGGCCCCGTCTCCGCGTTGTACCGGGCGCGCCACGCGCGCTCGGGAGTGCCCGCCGCGCTGAAGGTGCTGCACCCGCAGGTGGCCGCGGCGGCGGTGGCGCTCAGGCGCTTTCGTCGCGAGGCGGCCACGCTGCAGCGGCTGCACCACCCGCACATCGTCACGGTGCTGGGGTACGGCGAGCTGGCGGACGGCCGGCCCTTCATCGCCATGGAGTGGCTGGAGGGGCAGGACCTGGCGGCGGAGCTGGCCACGCGAGGCCCGCTGTCTCCGCGCGAGGTGCTGGAGGTGATGGAGCAGGTGGGCGCGGCGCTGCGGGTGGCGCACGCGGCGGGCGTGGTGCACCGCGACCTGAAGGTGCAGAACGTGGTGCGGCTCGCGCCCGGCCGGGGGGGCCCCGCCGTGAAGCTGGTGGACTTCGGCGTGGCGAAGGGGCTGGTGCCGGGAACTCCAGGAAGCTCCTCCCTCACGCACACCGGCGTGGTGCTGGGCACGCCGCTGTCCATGGCACCGGAGCAGATCCGCGGCGAGGTGCCCGACGCGCGCACCGACCTGTACGCCGCGGGCGTGCTCCTCTTCCAGCTGCTCACGGGCATGCCCCCGTTCCAGGGCACCACGCGCCACGAGGTGGAACAGCAGCACCTGCACGCGCCGCCGCCGCGCCCTGGGGAACACGCGCCGGTGTCCGCCGCATTGGACGCGGTGGTGCTCCGGTGTCTGCGCAAGGCGCGCGAGGACCGCTACCCGGACGTGGACGCGCTCCTGGAGGACCTGCGGGGCGCGGTGCTGGGCGGCGCGGCGCCGGTGGAGGTGCCGCGCGCGGTGGGGCTCTACGTGGAGGCGCGGCTGCCGGGAGAGCCCAACCCGGAGGCGATGGAGGACCTGGACGCGGGCCTGGAGCGCGCGAGCACCCTGGCGCGCGAGGCCGGCCTGGAGGTGCGGCTGATGGGCGGCGCGTGCCTGCTCGCCGTGGCCAGCCTGCCGGATGACGTGCGCCGCGAACGCGAGCTGCGCGCGCGCGTGCTGGACGTGGGGCTCGCACTGACGGGGAAGGACCCTGCCGCCGTGCACCTCCACGTCACCGTGCACGTGGACCGGCTGACGTCACGCGAGGAGCCCCACGGCTGGACGGACGGCGCGGCCTCCGCGTGGGACGCGGCGGGCGGGGAAGGGGGCCTGCTGCACCTGTCCGGCTGGGTGCGCGACGAGGGCGAAGACGCCACGCCCGTCGTCACCGGCCCGGCGCTGCGGGGACTGGAGGCGGACTTCGCCGCCAGCCCCGTACCGGACGCGCCGGGGCGCTGGCGGCTCTCCTCCCGGCGCTGAAAACCGCCTACGGCTTGATGCCGTGCCTGCGCAGCAGCCGGTAGAAGTGCACGCGGTCCATGCCGGCGGTGACGGCGGCCTGGGCCACCTTGCCCTGGTGCTTCTCCAGGAGCGCCCGCAGGTACCTGCGCTCGAAGTCGTCCACCACGCGCCGGCGCTGCTCCGCGTACGGCCGGGACAGATCCAGTTCCAGCGGGCTGCCCTCCGGACGCGAGTCCTCCTCCGCCAGCGGCAGCGCGTCCTCGAACACCAGGCAGCGCTCCAGGTGATTGCGCAGCTCGCGCACGTTGCCCGGCCACGCCGCGTGCCTCAGCCGCGACAGGAACTCCGGCGTGCGCAGCGCGCCCGTGCGCTCCGGATCCGCGCCCAGGGACCCCAGGATGCCCGACACCAGCATGGACAGGTCCTCCGGCCGCTGGCGCAGCGAAGGCATGGCGATCCGAAGCACCGCGAGCCGGAAGAACAGGTCGGAGCGGAAGCGGCCCGCGTTCACCTCCGCGCGCAGGTCGCGGTGCGTGGCCGCGATGAGCCGCACGTCCACGGGCTGGTACGTGTTGCTGCCCACCCGGCGGATCTCCCGGTTCTCCAGCACGCGCAGGAGCTTGGGCTGCAGCTCCGGGGGCAGCTCGCCAATCTCGTCCAGGAAGACGGTGCCGCCGTCGGCCTCCTCGAAGACGCCCGCGCGCCGGCTCACCGCGCCGGTGAAGGAGCCCTTCTCATGGCCGAACAGCTCGCTCTCCAGGATGTGCGCGGGGATGGCGCCGCAGTCCACCACCAGGAACGCCGCGTCCTTGCGCCGGCTGGCCTGGTGGATGGCGAGCGCCGCCTGGCTCTTGCCCGTGCCCGTCTCGCCCTCCAGGAGCACCGTGACGTCGCGCGCGGAGGCCCGCTCCATCATCGCGAAGCAGCCGCGCATGGCCACGGACGTGCCCACCAGCGTGCCGAAGCGCGTCAGCTCCGACAGGGGCAGCCGGTTGCTCTCCGCGCTGAAGTCGAACCGCAGCACCACGCGGCCCAGGCGCAGCAGGCTGCCGCTGCGCAGGATGCCCTCCACCACCTGCACGCCGTCCACGATGACGCCGTTGAGGCTGTCCAGGTCCTTCACCTGCGGGCCCTTGGGCCCGATTCGCACCTCGCAGTGGAAGCGCGACACGGTGGAGTCCTCCACCGCGAAGTCGTTGAGCGGATGCGAGCCCACCGAACAGGTGTCCGACGTGGACTCCCACACCGTGCCCGCACCCGGGCCCTCCACCACGGACAGGCGGAAGCGGCGCACCGTGGGCAGGTCCCCCGGACGGCGGGCCTGCTCGTACGGCAGCGTCACGTGGAGCGCGGCATCCGCCCCGTCTTCGTCCGGGCGGGCGCCCTTGTCCTTCGACTCCCCGGGGGGCCCGTCGATGCGGGTTCGATCCGACACAGACATGCCCCTGAAACTACCACGTCCGGGCCACCCGGGGCTGCGGCAGCCGGGTGTCCTCCAGGACACAGACGCGGCACGCACGCATCCGGAGGGGCGTCAGCTCAGCGTCACGTCCAGGAACATCATCAGCACGAAGCCCACCATCAGACCGGCGGTGGCCTCCTTCGCGTACTCCTGGCGGTGGCTTTCGGGGATCATCTCGTCGCTGACGACGTACAGCATGGAGCCGCCCGCGAACGCGAGCGCCCACGGCAGCACGCCTGACGCGAACGACGTGGCGAAGAAGCCCACCAGCGCGGCCACGCCCTCCACCAGCCCGGTGTAGAGCGCCACCAGCACCGCCTGCTTGCGGCTGTACGCCACGCCCATCAGCGCCAGCGCGACGACGAAGCCCTCCGGGATGTCCTGCAGCCCGATGCCCACGAGGATGGGCGCGGCGATGGCCATGGAGCGGCTGCCCACGCCGGTGCCCACCGCCAGCCCCTCCGGGAAGTTGTGCAGCGCGATGGCCAGCACGAACAGCCAGATGCGCTTCAAGTTCGCCGCCTGCGCGTTGCCCTCCTGGCCCTTGATGAAGTGCTCGTGCGGGATGAAGCGGTTGCACAGGTGCAGGAACAGGCCGCCCACCAGCATGCTGCCGCCCACCACCAGCGCGGGGAAGAAGCGCGACGTGGAGCGCTCCTCGGCCAGGTGGATGGCGGGCACGACGAGCGAGAAGGCCGTGGCCGCGAGCATCACGCCCGCGCTGAAGCCCATCAGCACGTCCTTGGTGCGCTGGGTGATGCCGCCCATGGCCAGGGCGGGCACGGCGCCCAGGCTGGTGGAGAGGACGGTGACGGCGCTGCCAACGAGCGCCAGGGCGAGGGTGGACGAGCCGAAACCGCTGTCGGACATGGCCCCCCCAACCTGTCCCACTCCCCACCGCCCGGCCACCTTTTTGGGCGAAGCCGGGCGCGAGGGCTGCCCGCCAGCACGCACTCAGGGCGACAGGCGCTGCTTCTCCCGCAGGATGAGGTGCCACTCCTGGAGGTTCTTCTGGAGCGCGGACAGCCACGCGTCGATCTCCGGATCCAGGCGCTTGTCCACGCCGCGCAAGGACTCCAGGACCGGGCGGGACTGGGCCTGGCCCAGCCGCGCGATGCCCTCCAGCGACGCCTTGCGCACCGCCAGGTCGCTGTCGCTCCGGTACAGCGAGGTGAGCGAGCGGCGCGCGCCCGCGGACTCGGAGCCGGGCACGCCGCCCAGCGCCTTGGCCGCCGCCGCGCGCAGGCCCGCGTCCTCCGAGCGCAGCTGCCCGGTGAGCTTGCGCACCACCTCCGGGCTCGCGGCCTCCATGGAGACCTCCCCCAGCAGGCGCGACGCCACCGCCGGGTCGCCCGAGGCCGCGGCGACCTTCACCGCCGCTTCGGCCAGTTCCGGGTTGTGGCCGAAGTAGATGCCGGAGCTCTCCGTCACCAGGTTCTCCACCACGGCCTTGCGGACCTCCGGCGCGCTGTCGCGCACCAGCTGCTCATAGGTGACGACGTCGCCGTTCTTCGCCATGAACTCCACGGACGGCGAACCCTGGAGCGCGCGCACGGCGGCGGCGCGCAGGCCGGGGTCCGCGTCCTGGCTCGCGCGGGAGAGCAGCGGCTGGAGCAGCTCCGGCTTCTGCGCGTTGCTCGCCTTGGTGGCCAGCGCGGCGCCCACGGCCTCCAGCACGGCGGGGTCGCGCTCCTCGCTCACCGCGCGGCCCAGGGCCTCCGGCGGCATCGCGATGGCGGCCTCCTTCAGGCGCAGCCGCGCGTACTTCCGGTACGCGGGCGAGCCCGTCTTCATGGCCACGCGCACCTCGTCCAGCATGCCCTCCACCGTGCAGGCCGTCTTGGTGGGGACGGGGAGGGGGGCGCCCTGCGCCAGCGCCAGGCCGGGCAGCAGTGACAGCCAAAGCAATCGCGGGCCCATCAGTGCGGCGCTCCTTCTTCGACCACGCAGTCGTGGTGTTCCTTCTTGCCCATCCAGATGCGCGCGAAGTCCGTCGTGCCGCTGGCGTACAGCGCCTTGAAGTCCAGGTAGTCCTGCCGCAGGCGCGGGTCCTTGCGCGCGAACTCCTCCACC
Organism: Corallococcus sp. AB049A; assembly: GCF_003668885.1. Lineage (NCBI taxonomy): Bacteria > Pseudomonadati > Myxococcota > Myxococcia > Myxococcales > Myxococcaceae > Corallococcus > Corallococcus sp. AB049A. Next base: position 9,894 of record NZ_RAWL01000151.1, read on the forward strand.
AGGGGCAGCGCATCCGCGCCGGCCGCGCGCACCGCGAAGCGCAGGAAGGCCCAGCGCACGCACAGGTCCTGTTCGCCATCGAAGGCGGCGCGGTACGCGGCCAGGGCCTTCTGAGGGTCTTCCGTGACGGCGAGCCGGAAGGCGGCCATCTCGCGCACGTCGCGCTCCTTGTCGGTGCGCATCACCTTCGCCAGCGTGTCGATGGAGTCCGAGTCGAGCAGCGGGTTGGAGTACGACGGCATCTCCAGCGCGAGCAGCCGCACCGCCGTGTCGTCCGACGTGGTGCCGATGTCCAGCAGGTCCTTCCAGTACGGCGCATAGGTGCCGGTGCGCTCGTAGTCCTCCTTCATGACCCGGCCCAGCGTGCGCGTGGCCACCCACGCGGCGGAGTCCGCGGACTCATCCAGCGCGATGGCCTTGATGCGGCCGCGCGTCTCCGGCGTGAAGTGGTGCTGCGTCTCCAGCGCGTCCAGGACGGCCGCGCGGTCCTGCGTGAACAGCGACTTGTTCTCCGCCACCGCCAGCAGCTTCTCCGTCACGCGCGGATGGCGCACGGCGGGCGCGGCCTTCAGGGCCTCCAGGTAGATGGCCGGCTCCGGAGGCGCGGCGTTCACCGCCCACGCCACCAGTTGCAGCGCCCGGTCCGGATCCTTGCCCACGAGCTCCGTCAGGCGCTCCTGGAGGTAGGCCACCAGCGCGGTGTCACGCGCCTGGATGGCGGAGGCCACGGCGGCGTGCAGGGACTCCAGCGTCGCGGATTGGTCCAGCGCGGCCAGGCCGTCCCAGCAGCCGGGGAGGGGAATCTCCTCGCGCGGTCCGGCATGCGCGGCCGGCGGAGGCGCGACGGCCGCGTTGCTTGCCGTGGCCGTGGAGGGAGTCGCCGCGACGGGCGGCGGAGGACCGGCGTCATCGGCCCTGTCCGCGCCTCGCCACCACACGACGCCCAGGGCGACGAGGAGGACGAGGCCGGCGAGCGCGACCTTGAAGAGGGGACGGGAGGTCATGTCGAAAGAGGGCTCACGCGGGAGAGGAAAGGCCGGGCGGAGCCCACACAGGCCCCCGCCCGGAAGGACACACACGGACTACAGCGTGGGAACGCCCAGCCGGTTGTTGCAGTAGGCGTTGGTGCCGCACGTGGTGCCGACGCTGGTGTACCAGGCCGACTTGCGCGTGCCGTACTGGCGGTTGTCCGCGTGCACGTGCGGGCCGGTGGCGTTGCCCGTGCCGCCCACCAGGCCCAGCGCGCAGCGGTCACACGTCTTCGTGCCGGCGCTGACGTTGGCGTAGATGTGCAGCTGGCGGAAGTCCCAGCCGTTCGCGCCGGACACCACGTAGTAGTTGCCCGCGCCGCCGTTGCAGGTGGAGCCGTAGCAGGCCGCCGCGCAGCCGCCGTAGTAGTAATAGTAGTAGTTGCCCACCAGCATGCCGCGGTGGTTCCACTCGCCGCAGGTACCGTTCCCGATATCCAGCGCCGTGTGGCTGCTCCCGGTGCAGCCGTAATACGTGGTCGAGTTCACGTAGGCCGCCGTGTCGCAGATGGGGCCGTTCGCCGTGGCCGCCACTCCCGGTCCAGCCCACGCCGCGGCGGCCAGCGCCACCCCGGCGGACAGCAACGTCTTCAGCTTCATGCGGTGCTCCCTCCCGTCATCCGCCTCCGTTGCCCCGCGAATGGCGGGAGGGGCGGTGAAGCCGTAATACACGAAAGAGCCGTTCGGATCCTGGAAATCGAGAATTGAGAAACACAACGATTCCAAGGGCTTCCGTGCCGCGCCGTGTCGTTTCCGGGAGTGCGACGCAACTGGCCGCGAACGTTGACGACAATCTGGAATGTCGGCGTTCGGCCGACCCTGGCGCCCCGGCGCCGGGACCTTACGGCCGGGTGTCCCGTCACCTGGGAGAAGCGACATGACCACGATTGGAAAGCCCGGCGCCCGCCCCGCGTCCCCTGTGTCCCCGCAGCCGGTGAAGGCGCCCGCCACGTCCGCGAAGCCCAACGCGGTGAAGGCCGCCGTCACGCAGCGGATGTCGGACGGCTTCGACTCGGGGCCCCGCGCGGGCGCGCGTCCCCAGCTTTCGGAGGTCCGCACCACGGAGACCGCGCTGAAGAAGGACAAGGGCGGCGGCTTCCTGTCCGGTATCGGTTCGGCCGTGGGTTCGGCCATCGGCGGCATCGCGAAGGGCGTGCAGAAGGCGCTCGCGCCGCAGGTGAGCACGAACGCGGACGGCCGCACGGTGGTGGACCTGGGCGTGGGCAACAACACCGCGACGGTGTCCCAGGGCAAGGACGGCGGGCTGACCATCAAGTCCGGCAGCGACACCGTGACGCTGACGGCGGAGCAGGCCAAGGGCGTCATCATCAACGGCGGCGCGGGCAACGACTCCATCACCGTGGACGCCAGCGTCACCCAGGACATCACGCTGGATGGCGGTGAGGGCGACGACAAGCTCACCGGTGGCAAGGGCAACGACACGCTCATCGGCGGCGCGGGCAACGACACCGTCATCGGTGGCGAAGGGAAGGACACGCTGCAGGGCCAGGACGGCGACGACTACCTGGAGGGCGGCGCGGGCGATGACCGCATCCTGGGCGGCGACGGACGCGACGTGCTCTACGGCCTGGACGGCAACGACTACGTGTCCGGCGGCAAGGGCCGGGACTACATCGACGGTGGCGCGGGCAACGACCGGGCCCACGGCGGCGAGGGCGACGACCAGGTCATCGGCGGGCGCGGCAACGACACGCTGAGCGGCGGCCGGGGCAACGACGCGGTGGCGGGCGGCGAGGGCACGGACAAGGTCGCGGGCGGCACGGGCACGGACAAGCTCTACGTCGAGGAGAACGAGACCACCGCCGACTCGGAGAAGGCCGAGCGCGAGATCGTCGACATGTCGAACGCGGACCAGCGCGGCTCCTCCGTCTCCGTGACGGGCAGCGCGGAGTTCCAGGCGCGCGTGCAGTCGGACCTGGACGCGATGCGCTCGCTGCCCTCGGGCCAGGAGCTGCTGGGCACGCTGGACAAGAGCGGCAAGAAGACGGTCATCCGCGAGACGTCCGGCGGCAACAGCGCGGGCGGCACGAACTTCAACGACGGCTTCATGAACGCGGACGGCACGCCGGGCAAGGGCACGGACGCGCAGGTGAACTACAACACCACGCGCATCTCGCTGGGCGGCGAGGAGTGGATGAACCGCCCGCCCGTCGTCGGCCTGTTCCACGAGCTGGTGCACGCGTCGGACATGAACAACGGCACGCTGGCGCTGGGCTCCAAGAACGGCACGCGCAACCTGGAGCCCTCCGCGGTGGGCCTGCCCATCGACCTGGACCAGGACCCGTCCACGCCGGACGTGGTGCAGCCCGGCCGTCCCGGAGAGAACGTCCTGCGCGACGATCTGAACCTGCCCACGCGTCCGCGCTACTAGGATGCGGGGGATGAGGAACTTCCGCCGCGCGGGTGCCATCATGGCGCTGGCGCTCATCGTGGGGTGTGCGCGGGCGCCGGAGCGGCCCGTGGCAACCCCAGCGGACCCAGGAGGACAGCGCGTGGCCCAGGCGGACGTGGAGCTGAAGGTGGAATCGGTGGCGCGCGAGGCGGACACGCTCGCCGTCACCTACGCGGTGCACAACCGGACGCCGAAGGCCGTGCTGCTGCTGGACGGCCTGTGGGACGTGGGCTTCAGCGGCCACCTCACGCTGGCGCCCGAGCGGGCCTACGTGGACCTGTCCGGCGGCAAGGTGGTGCTGTCGCGGCTGCTCTTGCCGGTGCCGGAGGACCTGGCGGTGGAGGCCCCGGAGGTGCCCGCGGTCACCCGCGTGGAGCCGGGCGCCACGGCGAACCGCCGCGCGGTGGTGCCGCTGCCCCTGCGCACCGCGCTGCCGTACCCCACGGGCCCGGAGGAGACGCGGGAGCTGTCCGCCGTGCGCGAGGTGTCCCTGCGCGTGGGCTACCTGCCGGACGCGGACGCCATCGCGCTGAGCCAGGGGAAGGACTCGCAGGGCACGCCCATCCAGACGCCGCAGTACGGGCCGGCGGTGACGGCGCAGCGGGTGCTGGACAGCGGCCCCCTGCCGGTGACGGGCGCGAAGTAGGGAGCCCGGGCCCTGGCGGTCGAGGACGAATGCGATGACGGCGCCGGGCCCGTCATCGTCACCGAGGACGCGGAAGGACGCCGCTCCCTTCGCTTTGGCGACGGGGGCGCGCGCCAGAGCGTGGTGTGGCCTGGCGAGCCGCTGCGGCTGGAGCTGCCGTACACCCGCATGTCCATGGTGGCGCTGGCCTTCGTCCCCCGGCCGGAGAACATCCTCGCCATCGGGTTGGGGGGCGGCGCCATCCCCATGTTCCTGCGCGCGGTGCTGCCGGACACGCACATCGACGTGGTGGAGTTGGACGCGGCGGTGGTGGACGCCGCGAAGATGTATTGCGGCTTCCAGGAGGACGCGCTCCTGCGAACGCACGTGGCGGACGGGCGGGCGTTCATCGAAGAGGACGGGCCGCCCTACGACCTCATCTTCCTGGATGCGTACGGGGCGGAGCAGATTCCCGGCCACCTGGCCACGCGCGAGTTCCTGGGCGCGGTGCGCTCGAGGCTGTCCCGGGGCGGCGCGGTGGTGAGCAACGTCTGGGAGTCGGCGGCGAACCCGCACTTCGATGCGATGGTGCGCACCTACCAGGTGAGCTTCCACGGGCTGTCCGTGTTCGAGGTGCCCACCAGTACCAACCGCATCCTGGTGGGGCTGGAGGGGCCGCTGCGGCTGACGCGCGAGGCGCTGGTGGAGCGGGCCCGTCAGGTGGAGCGGGAGCGGAAGCTGCCGTTCCGGTTGAGCCCCCTGGTCTCGCGGCGTTACCGGCCCCTGACACGGAGGCTGGGCCGGGGGCGGGTGTTGACGGACGCGATGCTGGGACCCGGGGGCCTCATCCCGGAGGAGTGAGGCCGCTCTGCTGGCCAGTGAGCACGGCCCCGCCCGGCCGCGGCTGACTCGGGTGGCGGCGCTGCTAATCTTGAAGGCTCGGTACGTCAGCATCCAATCGGGAGACGCGATGAACGGCGCGAACGACGGACGACCCGGTCAGCCCTCCGGCACCTCCGAGGACGAGGCGCCGCTGGCGGACGGCGAGTCCGATGCCGCGGGCCTGGAAGATGGCCCGAAGCCGAAGCCCATCTACGTCCTGGAGGGCAACACGCTGCGGACGCGGCTGACGCGCGAGCTGGGCATCCACTATCCCTTCGTCGGAGCGGGGATGGCGTTCGTGTCCTTGCCGCCGCTGGTGGTGGCGGTGTCGGAGGCGGGCGGCCTGGGAATGCTGGGCACGGCGCCGGAGCCGCCGGGCGTGCTGGAGACGCGGCTGAAGGCCATCCAGGCGGGCACGCGGCGGCCCTATGGCGTGGACTTCATCATGGACCGGCTGGAGCCACACGGCTTCACGACGCGGGACCACGTGGACACCTGCATCGCGGCGAAGGTGCCGGTGGTGGTGTTCCACTGGGACCTGCCGCCGCGCGAGTGGATTCAAGCGCTGCAGGCGGCGGGGACGCGGGTCTGGGTGCAGGCAGGCACGGTGGAGCTGGCGAGGCAGGCCCTGGACGCCGGTGCACAGGGGCTCATCGCGCAGGGGCGGCAGGCGGGCGGGCGCAACCTGGGCAGCACGCCGACGTTGGCGTTGGTGAAGGAGTTCCGGGGGCTGTCGGACGCGGTGCCGGTGCTGGCGGCGGGAGGCATCGCGGATGGCCTGAGCGCGGCGCGAGCGCTGCATCACGGCGCGGACGGCGTCTGGGTGGGCACGCGGCTGGTGGCGTCGGTGGAGGCGTACGCGCATCCGCTCTACAAGCAGCGGCTGGTGGACGGGGACGCGGGGGACACGGCGATGACGACGCTGTTCGGCCCGGAGTGGCCGGGCAAGCGCATGCGGGTGATCCGCAACCGCGTGGTGCGCGAGTGGGCAGGGCGCGAGTCGAGCGCGCCGCGGACGGAAGCGTCAGAACCCATCGGGACGACGCGGCTGTTCCCGGGCGTGCTGGACGTGACGTACGTGATGCCGAAGTTCAGCTCCTTCCTGCCCACGCCGGACACGCAGGGAGACCTGGAGGAGATGAGCCTCCCGGCGGGAGGCGCGAGCATGGCGCGCATCGACACCGTGCAGCCCGCCGGGCAGATCGTCGTGGAGATGATGGAGCGCGCCCGGCGGCTCCTGGAGTCGCCGGAGGGACTGGATGAGGGGGACGAGGAGGACCGGGGTTAGCGCGGAGGGAACTGCTGATTGAAGCGGTCTTCCCAGTCGTCCAGCGCGGACCTGACCCCTGCGTAGTCCTTTGCCGTGCTTGCGTAGTTGCTGGACTGCTCGATCGTTTGCAGCGCAGCCTTCAACGGCGTGGATGCGGGACTGCCCGCGCTCCTGTGGAGCAATTCCTTGTGCAGGCTCCCGATGCGCCGGAGGAGTTTGCTCTTCGGATTCTGTGGTGAATGCCGGGGGCCCGCGTCAGGTTTGGTTTCACCCGCGTCTGGTGTCGTGCCCGCATCGGGTTCCACTGCACCTGCGTCAGGCTCATTGCTGCCTGCGTCTTGCTCCGTTGTGCCTGCATCGGTTTCAGGCGCACCCGCACCGGCTACGAATGAACCTGCATCGGGCTTATCAAGGCCCGCATCGGCTGCGGCTTCGGTCTGAGGTGAGGGCACGGTTCGGAGCCGGATGACGCCGGCTCCTATGCTCAGCAACACCAGCGCTCCCAGCAATGCCCATCCAATGCCGGGCGGTTGGCGGATGGCTTTGAGTGCCTCCTGCGTGCTGGGGGTATGGCTGTCAGCCGCTGGGATCGGGAGCTCGGTCTTCGTGAGGGACGGCGCGCGGGGAGGCGAGCGCAGGGGGATGCGCTTCAACTGCTCACGCACTGCTTCGGCTGAATGCGGTCGTGACGCGGGATTCTTCGCGAGGAGTTGAAGCACCAGGGCGTCCACTTCACGTGGCAGTCCCGGGAGGCGTGAGGATGGCAGCGGCGGAGATTGCTCCAGGTGCGCGAACATCACCTGGACGGTCTCGCCTTGGAACGGGCGCACGCCCGTGAGCAGCTGGAACATCACCACGCCCGCCGCATAGAGGTCCGTCGCCGGCCCCACCGCGTCGCCACGGATCTGCTCGGGCGCCATGAACTCCGGCGTGCCGATGACCATGTCAGCCGCCGTCAGCGGATTGTCGCGGGACTCCATCAGCTTCGCGATGCCGAAATCGACCAGCTTGACGGCGACCGGCAGCCCAGGCGCTTCGACGATGAAGACGTTGGCGGGCTTCAGGTCGCGATGCACCACCCCCGCGCGGTGCGCGGCACCGAGCGCGGAGAGAACCTGGTCCATGACCCAGACGACGGCTTCCAGGTCCATGCTCCGCTTCGAGCGGACGAAGTCCGAGAGCGGCCGTCCCTGGAGCAATTCCATTGTGACGTAGGGACGCTCATCCGGGAGCGTGCCAAAGCCGAAGATGTCGATGATGCCTGGGTGCCGGACGGCATTGACCGCCCGGGCTTCCAGCAGCAGGCGCTGCACCTGCTGCTGCGACACCAACTCCATGCGCATGACCTTGATGGCGGCCTGCTTGCCAATGAGCGGGTGCTCGGCGCGGTACACCACGCCCATGCCGCCCGCGCCAATGCGCTCCTTGATGACGAACTCCCCCAACTGCGTCCCCAACAGAGGATCTGGAGGCGCGCTGGCCTGCGACGGGGCCCGGGTGGCCTGTTTGGCCTCACTTCGGGAGGAGGGGGTTTTCATGGGGGAAGCGCCACGGGGATCGTGTCTGACTTTGCTGGGGACGGAATGATCAACGGGGGAAGTGCGCCGTCAGCACGTCCATCCACTTGAAGATGTCGATGTAGAGCTTCCCGCGTTCGTCCGCGGTCAGATCCTGGGAGGCGCGCTCGTGGAACTTCCACAGCTCCCATTCCAGCCCCGACACGTCGCTCCTTCCCTCCGTCCGGCGTCGAAATTCCCGGTCGTATTGTTCCAGTCGGTCCGCGAGCTTCACTTCTTCGGCTGTGGTTCTTCTCGGCATTGGCCGAGGGCCCGAGGGAATCGCGTGCGGCCCCGGCAGGGGCGTGGAGGGTACCGGCGGGGGCGTGGAGGGTACCGGCAGGGACGTAGAGGGTACTGGAGGCGGCGGTGACGTCTCGAACGGCGCGTTGGTGGAAGGCAGCAATTGATTGAAGAGCCTCTCCCAGAGCTCGACCTTCTTCAAAACGCTGTCCGCCTCCATCGCGGTTTCCGTGCTGGCCGCTTCTTGAAAGTACTTGAGCAGACTGTTCAGCAGGGCTGGTGGAGGGCTGCCATTGGGACTGCGGGCATAGAGTGCTTCGTAAAGCTTGTTCAGCCGCTTCGCCAGCAGCCGCTGGGTGTGGTAGTCCTGTGGTAGCGCAGGCCGTGCAGCGCGCGTCTCCACACGGGCCGCTACGACGACAGGAGTGGGCGTGGGCTGCACTGGGGACTGCGCGGGCGTCCCAATGGGCTTCTTGCCTTCCGTCTCCGTGACATCGGTCACCGTGGCCTTGCCCTGGGGCTGGATGGGCGCTTTCGACGTCACCACGGGGATGGGGTCTGGCTCAGGCGGTGAAGACTCCTTGGTCTTGCGGCGGAGGGGGCTCTTACGAACGGGCTGCGAAGGTGTGCGCTCGTCCTCGGAGTCGGACTGATCCTCCTCGGGCTTCGTGACGGGCTCTTCCTTCTCCACCGTGGCCACGATCTTGGGAGGCTCCGGTGGGGAGGGCGGCTCCGGGGGAACGTCC
>NZ_RAWL01001494.1:0-380 GCF_003668885.1 Corallococcus sp. AB049A
ACTGGGAAGGGCGAGAAGCACGTCCGATACCGGTGCGAACGACCGATCGTTCAAGTCGAAGATGCGGTTTCCGATGTCGACAATCCCGTTTCCGACATCTGAAATAGGAATTCCGATCACGACAATTCAATTACCGTGATCGGAAAGGCTATTTCAGAGATCGACAATTGCGTTTCCGTGATCGGAAACAGCATTTCCGATGTCGACAATTGCAATTCAGAGATCGGAAACGGCATTTCCGTGATCGACAATTGCGTTTACTAGATCGGAAATTGCCCGTCTTCGAGAGTCGACCGCGATAACGCCTGGACTATCGAGGCTGACGATACCTCCGACTTCCAGCGTGTGTTATCGGGAGTCGTTCGTGGACGGACATTGTC
>NZ_RAWL01001495.1:0-380 GCF_003668885.1 Corallococcus sp. AB049A
GTGATGTGGCGTTGACCCTGCGCTACCTGCCGCAGGCACAGGCTCAACACGTGATGGAGCAGCTGGCCGCGGCGCTGGCGCGGCGCAAGCTGCGCTGGTAAGCAACACCGGTAGTGCCGGCCGCTGGCCGGCAACCGCAGACATTCCCGAGGTTGCCGGCCAGCGGCCGGCACTACCGCGATCAGAGCGCCCCCCGCCTTTCCGGCCGGGGGGACGCGGGGGGATCAGTCGACGCTGATCCCGGCCAGGCGCTGCAGCGCCTCGGCGTACTTGGCGCGGGTGCGCTCGATGATCTCGGCCGGGATGCTCGGGCCCGGGGCGGTCTTGCCCCAGTCCAGCGTCTCCAGGTAATCGCGCACGAACTGCTTGTCGTAGCTCGG
>NZ_RAWL01001496.1:0-379 GCF_003668885.1 Corallococcus sp. AB049A
GCTGGAGGCCGGCCAGGCCGTGGTCGGCCTGGACAACTTCAACAATTACTACGACCCGCAGATCAAGCGCGACCGCGTGGCCGCGCTGTGCCCGTCGCTGGACCTGCGCGCGCTGGACCTGACCGACCGCGAGGGCCTGGCTGCGCTGTTCGATGAAGTGCAGCCGACGGCGGTGATCCATCTGGCCGCCCAGGCCGGCGTGCGCTATTCGCTGGAAAACCCGCACGCCTACGTCGACAGCAACCTGGTCGGCTTCGTCAACATGCTCGAACTGTGCCGCCACCGCGGCGTGCAGCACCTGGTGTATGCCTCCAGCAGCTCGGTCTACGGCGATTCGGCCACGCCGCCGTTCTCCGAGGACCAGCGCGTGGACCAGCCG
>NZ_RAWL01001497.1:0-379 GCF_003668885.1 Corallococcus sp. AB049A
CGGTGGCCCCGGCGCTGCCGCCCTGCACGAAGCCGAGGTCGGCCTGGCCCCCGCGCAGCAGCTGCTCGTTGTGGGAGGAGCCTTCGCTGGGCACCAGCACCACCCGGATGCCGTCGGCCGCCAATGCCTTCTGGTAGCGCTGGCCGAAGGCGTCATAGGCACTCTGTGCCGGACCGGTGGCCAGCCGCACCGTCTTGGGCGGCGTCGGGTCCAGCCAGAGATAGGCCAGCACCAGCAGGGCCACCGCCAGCGCGGCCACCGGGCCGGCCGAGATCAGCAGCTCGCGCACGGAGACCAGCGTGTAGCGGATGGCGTGGGTCATGCGCTTCAAGCCAGTTCTCCGGCTGCCGGCAGGTGCAGGCCACCGATCCGGATGCCC
>NZ_RAWL01001498.1:0-379 GCF_003668885.1 Corallococcus sp. AB049A
GAATGCAGATGATTGATTACCAGCTGACCGGCAAGACCGCGATCGTGACCGGCGGCGTGTCGGGCATCGGCCTGGCCGTGGCACAGACGCTGGCCGCATCCGGTGCCCGTATTTCGGTCTGGGACCTCAAGCAGGATGCGGTGGATGCCACCGTGGCGCGGTTGCGCAGCACCGGCGCACAGGCCATCGGCATCGCGCTGGACGTCACCGACGATGCAGCGGTGGAGGCGGCGGTGCAGCGCACGGTCAAGGAACTTGACGGCCTGCATGTGGCGGTCAACAACGCCGGTATCGGCGGGCCGGCGGCCAGCAGCGGCGACTATCCGATCGAGGGCTGGCAGCGGGTCATCGACGTCAACCTCACCAGTGTGTTCCTGTG
>NZ_RAWL01001499.1:0-379 GCF_003668885.1 Corallococcus sp. AB049A
GAGGGTGATAAAAGGATAATTTGTCCTTTTAATATCCCTTATATAACGACGCGCACGCGTCACAGAGATGAAATATGGCGATAATTCCTAGCACGCCTGAACTATATTTAGTAACGCTCGCTGAATGAACTTGATAATAGAATTACTGCCGAGCAAGGTGATGTTTGACGGCAGCACAAAAAGTACGCATTCGATCTGCGAGATGGTGACGCAAATCGCCTGCAGAACTTAAAGGCGTGACACTTGAGGTAGGTATTTCTAGTTAACACATTTTGTTGTGCCTACTCGCGTATGGATTTGACTGGGTAGTAGGAAGGTACTTGTGTTTTATGTAAATTTAACATTGATTGACAAGCTGAAGTGAGCCTCTAAGTATCTG
>NZ_RAWL01001500.1:0-379 GCF_003668885.1 Corallococcus sp. AB049A
GCCAATGCAGCGAAACGCCCTGACATTGTCGTCCTATCCGATGCGACACTCTCTGTTGTTGGGACGGAGACTTTCGATACTGCCAGGGATCAGCTGGTGATGATGCGCGATGTCCTACTCATTGAGCTAAAGAAAGGGCGCTCTGAAATCGGTCGCAAAGAGATGAATCAAGCGGCTGAGTATGTCGATGAGCTTGTCTCCAGCGGAGGCATCGAAGGGGTTCCCTTCTTCCATGCCTTCGTGGTCGGTCATTCGGTCGCATCCAATATCTCGACCGTCACTAACCGGGAATACAACGGAGCCCAGCGTGGACGCGTCACGGCGACCACTTACAACCAGCTCGCATTGACGGCGAATCGGCGCCTTCATGGGCTCAAAG
>NZ_RAWL01001501.1:0-379 GCF_003668885.1 Corallococcus sp. AB049A
CATTATAAGGAGCCGTTGCCACGAAAAATGCCTCGCAAACAGAACGCTGCAACCGGTAAACTCCCGTGTTCACAGATCGAGTCGATCAGCAGAGGATTCAAGTCATGACGGTGGTCAGCGTTGAACATGCGCTCGCCGGGAAGATCCCGGAAGGCGGCGAAGTCACGGTACGCGGATGGGTGCGCACGGTGCGCGGTTCAGCGAATCTGGCCTTCGTGAATGTGAGCGACGGCTCCTGCTTCGCCCCGATCCAGGTCGTGGCCGGCGACAGCCTGGCCAACTTCGATGAGATCAAGCGCCTGACCAGCGGCTGCTCGGTCATCGCCACCGGCACGCTGGTGAAGTCGCAGGGCAAGGGCCAGTCGTTCGAGATCCAGGC
>NZ_RAWL01001502.1:0-379 GCF_003668885.1 Corallococcus sp. AB049A
CGATGCACACCGAGGCCAGGGGCCACGGCGGCTGCATGCTCTCCCTGGACCGGCTGTGGCCCGTCCGGCTGGAGCTGGACGTGGAGTCCCACGCCGCCGTCCGCGCCGGCACGAAGGACGCCCCCAAGCGCTTCGACGGCTTCACCACCACCCGCCTCCAGGTCCGCGAGCTGTCCTTCACCCCGCCCCGCCTGCGTGCGGCCCGCACCGTGTAGGCCAGTGCCCACCTGAAATTCCGGTCCGCATGGGTCACCAGGCAACCCGGGGCCGGTTGGTGCGATAATGGGGGAAAGATTGCACCCGGTGGCGGGGGACGCCGCGGTTCCAGGGCGCCAGCATTTTGGACCCACCGAGGGCAGAGAAGTCTTCGGAGACAGAC
>NZ_RAWL01000152.1:0-18509 GCF_003668885.1 Corallococcus sp. AB049A
TGTCGGAGTACCGGATTATCGCCGGGAGAGCAGGGGAGTTGCCTTGCCCGCCCCCTCCGGCGCGTGCGTTCCGCAACCGTCCCGGTATGGTGCGCGCCATGTCCCCGCGCCTGCCCACCCAGTTCGCCGACCTGCTCACCCCCAAGGGCCGCCGCATTCTCGAAGGCCGAGACTCCGAGACCTGCGGCGCGCTGCTGGACCCCACGCGTCCCTTCATCGCGCTGCAGGGCGTCATCGACGTGAAGAAGGCGGCGGAGGCGCGAGACATCCTGGATGCCGCGCTGCGCGACACGCTCGTCACCATGGAGGACCCCATCCCGGAGGACTCCATCTCCGGCATGGTGGAGAACTACACGGAGGCGCTGCCCAAGACGGTGCGCGTGCGCACGGCGCTCCTGGAGAGCCGGCGCTCGCGCTCGTGGCGCGCGGCGGAAAGCGTGGGGCTCACGGCGCTCCTGCGCTCGGACACGTTCGCGGCCTTCGCGGCCACGGTGAGCGGCCGGCCGCTCAAGCGGGGCTGGGGCATCCAGGTGCTCTGCTACGGCCCGGGGGACTACACGGGCCCGCACAACGACCACCACCCGGAGGAGGCGGACGCGCGCGACGGCTACGTGGACATGCACGTGAGCCTCACGCAGCCCGCCGTGGACCACCAGTACCTCGTGTACGCGAAGGACGGGCACTTCTCCGAGCTGACGAAGGTCAGCACCGTGGGCGGCGTCACCGTGTACCGGCTGCCCTTCTGGCACTACACGACGCCGCTGGCCGCGAAGCCGGGCAAGGAGGACGCGGCGCGCCGGTGGGTGCTCCTGGGGACGTTCCTGGACGCGGCGCCCGGGACGCGCCCCTCCTCCACCGTCCTGCCGGCGGGCGCCCCTCCGCCTGTCCGGGCGGTGACAGTCGGACGTGGCAGCGGGGCCGGACGGCGTTAGCGTGCCGGGCCCATGAGCCCGACCGACATCGACACGCAGGCCAACGACCTCCTCCAGTACATCGACGCGTCGCCCACGCCGTACCACGCCGTGCGCGAGACGGCCCGCCGCCTCACCGCCGCGGGCTTCCGCGAGCTGGACGAGCGCGAGTCCTGGTCGCTGAAGCCCGGCGACAAGGTCTTCGTCATCCGCGGCGACACCAGCATCGCCGCCTTCCAGCTGGGCACGAAGCCCGTGGACACCACCGGCTTCCGGCTGGTGGGCTCGCACACGGATTCCCCCAACCTGCGCCTCAAGCCCAACGCGCCCGTCAACCGCCACGGCTACCAGCAGCTGGGCGTGGAAATCTACGGCGGGGTGCTCCTGCACACGTGGACGGACCGCGACCTGTCGCTCGCGGGCCGCGTGGTGACGCTGCACAACGGCCGCCCCCAGCACCACCTGGTGGACTTCCGCCGGCCGCTCTTGCGCGTGCCCAACCTGGCCATCCACCTCAACCGGGGCGTCAACACGGACGGGCTGAAGTTGAACCCGCAGGAGCACATGGTCCCCGTGCTGGGCCTGGAGAGCGCGGGCCCCGCGGAGCTGAAGGCGCTGCTCGTGGAGGAGCTGGGCCGCTCTGGCGTGAAGGCCGCCACGGACGACCTGCTGGGCTACGACCTGTGCCTCTATGACTTGCAGCCGTCCACGCGCTCCGGCCTGCACGGGGAGTTCCTCCACGCGCCCCGCCTGGACAACCTGGCCAGCTGCCACACCGGCCTCACCGCGCTGCTCAAGGACACCGGCCCCCGCGAGGCCACGGTGGGCGTGGTGCTCTATGACCACGAGGAGTGCGGCAGCCGCAGCGCGCAGGGCGCCGCGTCGCCGTTCCTGAAGGACCTGCTGGAGCGCATCGTCCAGGCGCACTCGGATGGGCGCGCGGACGCGTTCCACCGCGCCATCCGCCGCTCGTTCCTGGTGAGCGCGGACATGGCGCACGCGGTGCACCCCAACTACTCGTCCATGCACGAGCCCAGGCACCAGCCGCAGCTGGGCGGCGGCCCGGTCATCAAGACCAACGTCAACCAGTCCTACGCGACGGACGGCGAGTCGTGGGCGCACTTCGCGGCGCTGTGCAAGGAGGCCGGCGTCACGCCGCAGCACTTCGTCACGCGCACGGACCTGGGCTGCGGCAGCACCATTGGCCCCATCACCGCGGGCCAGCTGGGCATCCGCACGGTGGACGTGGGCAACCCCATGCTGTCCATGCACTCCATCCGCGAGCTGGCCGCCGCGTCCGACGTGGCCCGCATGGTGGCGGTGCTGTCGCGCTTCTTCGCGTAAGGCGGCAAAAGGAAGAGGCGGGCCCGGTGATGACCGGACCCGCCTCGGGTGTTTCAGGCGCCGTTCAGCGTGAGGGCTAGTTCACGCCCACCGCGGTCCAGGCGTCCTTCACCTTCTGCACCTGGACGGAGTCCGCGCCGTGCAGGTCCGTGGCGGCCTTGATGGTGGCCTCACGCGCCTGGGCGAACGTCGTCTTCGGCGTCATGTACGTGGTGAGGGCGCGGCCGAAGATCTTCAGGCCGTCCTCCATCCCGATGCCGCCCTTCACTTCCAGGCCGGAGGTGCGGTTCTTGCCACCCTCCACGAGCAGGTAGAAGGCGTTGTTGGCGATACCGCTGGAGCCGTGCACCTCCGTCTGCTTCGGGTAGTTCTTGTAGTTGTCGACCGAGTAGCCGTCCTTGGTCGGGTCGTTCATGTAGCGCAGGCCGTCCTCGTTGGTGCCGTTGTTCGGCGTCCAGGCGGCCTCGCCCACGGTCCAGTTCCACTTGGCCTCGGGGTTGTTCTTCGCGGCGTACCACTCCACGCCCGTGCCCATGATGTCGGAGAAGGCCTCGTTCAGGCCGCCGGACTCGCCGCTGTAGATGAGGCCCGCGGTGCGCTCGGTGAGGCCGTGGGTGATCTCGTGGCCCGCGATGTCCAGCGTGGTGAGCGGGCCGGACTGCTTCCCGTCGCCGTCGCCGTAGCTCATCTTCTCGCCGTCCCAGAACGCGTTCACGTAGTTGTTGCGCACGTGCACGTAGCTGGTGAGCTTCTCACCCGCGCCGTCGATGGAGTCGCGGCCCAGGATGTTCTTGTAGAAGTCGTAGGTCGTCGCCGCGCCGTAGTGCGCGTCCACGGCGGCCTTGGCGCGCGCCGGGTCGGTGGCCTCGCCCCACTTGTCGTTGTCGTCGGTGATCTTCGTCTGGCCGGACGCGGTGGTCTTGTTGTTCGCGTCGTAGGTCACCACGCCCTTGCCGCGCGTCGAGTCCTCCAGCGAGTACGTGCCGTCCGCTTCCTTCTTGGTCTTCAGGTCCACGTGGCCGCTGTACATGGACAGGTCGTCCGCGGTGCCCGTGGGCGGGTTCTGCGGATCCGTCGGCGGAGGCGTGGTCTCCTTCGCGGTGATGTTCAGGCTCCAGTTGTTCAGGGTGCCCGTGTCACGCGCGGCCTTGTCCTCGACGGTGACGGTCCACTCGCCCTTGGCGCTCTCGCCCTTGAAGGCCTCGGAGAGGTCGAACGAGCCCGAGATGTCGTCCTTGGAGCCGCCCTTGCGGTCCTGCACCACGGCGGACTTGCCGGAGGGGCTGGTGACCGTGACCTTCAGGTCGCCGCTCCAGGTGTGCTTGATGTTCAGGTCGACGGACAGCTTGTCCACCGTCACGCCGTCCGGGATGTTGATCTTCGACTGGACCTGGCCCTTGTCCGGGATGGCGACGTTCGGGCTGGCGGTGCCGTTGACCTGCAGCGCGGCGGCGGCCTTCTTCGTCCAGCCGCCAATCTTGTTGTAGCTCTCCAGCACCGCGCCGGTGTTGGCGTCGATGATGTAGTTCTGCTTCTTGGGCTTCTCCTGGCCGGCGATCTGCGTCACTTCCACCTGGTAGGCGGCGCGGTACTTGCCGTCCGCGTCCTGGTAGACGACGCGCTCGGAAGAGGGCTGCTTGTCGGCCTTGCCGCCCAGCTCCTTCTTCGCGATGTCGATGGCCTGCTGCGGCGCCAGCTTGACCTTCTGGTTGCCCAGGCCCGCCGGGATGGGGTTCTGCTCACCGGTGACGCTGGACACCTTGCCGTCCGCGCCCAGGTGGCTGATGACCTGCTCGCCGAAGACCTTCACGCCCTCGTGCATGCGGTCCAGGCGCACGTGCGTCATGCCCAGCTCGTCGCGCTCCACGCTCCTGGGGGCCAGCGTCGGGCCGGCCTTGTTCGCGGCCAGCAGGTTCGACGCGGTCAGCGGCGGGGTCAGGGCCTTCAGGGACGTCTGGATTGCCTGCTGGGCCTCCTTGCTGTCCAGGGGGAGGCGGCCCACCGGAGCGGAGCTGGCCCCCGTGGAGGAAGCCTGGGTCGTCGCCGCGGCGGCGGCCGTGGGCTGCGCACCGGCGGCGGCGCCGGTGCGGGAGACTTCGAAGCCATCCTTCACGCGAAGGACGTTCTTGGCCTTCGCCGGCGCGGAGGTGTCGGTGGTGGGACGGAGAGAAACGGGCGTCGAACCTTCGGTGCGGCGAATGGTCATTGAACACTCACGCTGCAAGGGGGATGAACAATTCTCGCACGACCGATTCAGAGAGTTTCCGATGGGTTGAAGAAGTTAACGCGCCATCCCAGAATTCAGGGGATTACGCTGGTGGACTTCCTGTGAATCCAACGGTTGACACGGAAAATTTGCTTTCAGTAGGGGTCAGCTGTGACCCGAATTCCTGAAAGACCCGACGCAGGGAGTCATGGATCAGCGCGCGGGGAGACAGGAAATGCGTTGAAAATCGTCAGAAAAGTCCACTGGGGCGGCAGCCGGGCAGGCAGGCCGGCCGCACGGAGGCTGATACACTGCGACGCGGTTTCCCGGCCGGGATGGTGCGGGGGCTGGACCCTGGGGGGGTTGAAACATGGAGCTGTCGATTCATCCGGAGATGCAGGAGGCGCGCGCGCTTCCGCTGCTGCCGGTGTGCGTGCCGCGCCGCAACTTCGAAGGCCTGTTCCAGCACGCGCTGCGGCCGTCGGGCCCGTTCGCGCAGGCGCTGCGTGACGTGGGCTACGACCCGGACGCGGTGGAGGAGGTGCTCCCGCTGGAGGTCTGGCGCGCGTCGCTGGCGGTGGCGCGGCGGCATGCGTGCCCGGGGCTCCCCAGCGAGGACGCCAACCGCGTGCTGGGCACGCACTACGTGGAGGGCTTCGCGCAGACGCTGGTGGGGCGCATCTTCGCCGCGGCGATGCCGCTGCTGGGCGCGGAGCGGTGCCTGGCGCGGCTGCCCACGTACCTGCGCGCGGGCCGCGAGGACATGAAGCTGATGCTGGAGCCGGTGCGCGCCAGGGAGTGGCGTGCGCGCGTGGTGGACGCGGATCCGCTGCCGGACTTCGTGGCGGGCGTGATGGAGCAGGTGCTGCGCCGCACCCGGGTGCTGCCGCGCGTGGACGTGCTGGAGCGCGCCGAGCACACCTATTCGCTGCGGATCCGCTGGGACGAGGGCTAGTCCTCGTCCCGGATGAGGTCCGCCGAGGCTGCATGCCGACCCGATGGGAGGGTCGACATGCAGGAGCCCGTCTCTTCTGCGCGGTGGAGCCTCGGACAGGGCGTCACTTCGTCAAGGCACACGCTGCCGCAAGGCCGCTGATTTCGCGGAAGCGCCGCGGGACCTGGCGCGCCGCTACCCCAACGCCATCCACACGCGCTTCCCGCTGACGCGTCGCTTCGACTGCGCGGAGGCGGTCTGCTGCTTCGAGGAGCGCTCCGAGGTCGACCCGGAGTCACGCGGAGTGCCGATGGGGGCGGCCGGGACTCCACGAGCGTTCGGAGGCATGATGGTGGGCGCTGTCGAGGGGTGCCCGGGTCCTCGCGGGTGACGCACGAGCACCCTGAACCCGGGTCGTCGCAGGGGGAGCGCGGGAATGTCGGAGTCGGTCGAGCTGAGGTGCCTCCGGTGTGGTGCGCCGGATGCGGGGAACGTGGCGCGCTGTGTGTGCGGCGCCAGCCTCCGGGTCGATGTGGTGTTGCGGGATGCGGTGGCTGACGAGCGGACGCGCTTCGAACTGGCGCGGGCCATCTCGCTGCTGGGCCCACCCGCGCCCTCGTTCTCCGAGGCGCGGAGCCTGCTCGCGACGTCAGGGGCCCCCCTGGCCCGTGGCGTCTTTCGCGCCTTCGCGGAGAAACTCCTGAAAATGCTGCGCGCCCAGGGCGCCCGCGCGGACTTGCGGCCCTTCGTGGAGGCGGTGGTGCCCGTCCAGGAGCCCCCTCGTCGAAGCTCGAGGGGGCTCGTGGGCCTCTGCATCCTGTTCGGATTGCTGGGCGGCATCTGGGTGGCCCGTTCTCCGCGCTTCGCTGGCACCCGCTCGAATGTCATGGCCCTCGTGGCGGGTGAAGCCCTTCCGGGCGAGGCTGCTCCCGTGCCGCCGGCCCTCTCCACCGCGGAGATTTCACGCCGCGCCGGCCCGAGCACGTTGACCCTGCGATGTGGGAGCAAGGTGGGCTCCGGCTTCTTCGTGGACTCGGAGCTGGTGCTGACCAACGAGCACGTGGTGTGTCCGGCGGGCAAGCTCATGACGGCGGTGCTCGCGGACGGGCGGGAGTTGCTCGGCGAGACGGTCGCCAGTGACGTGGATCTGGACCTCGCCACTGTCCGTGTCGTGGGCGCGAAGGCGGCGCCACTGCCACTGGGTGACGTCACGCGCCTGGAGCCCGGAGACCCGCTGGTCTTCATTGGCAGTCCCAAGGGCCTGGACTTCACCGTGCACGAGGGGAAGGTGGGCTTCGTGGGCCGGCAGTATCTGGGCACTGGCTATGTGCAATTCAATGCCTCGGTGAATCCGGGCAACAGTGGCGGACCGCTGTTGAATGGACGCGGCGAGGTGGTGGGCGTCGTCTCGATGAAAATCGAGAACGCGGATGGGCTGGGGCTGGCGCTGCCCATCGCCTACGCGAGCAAGCTCGTCTCCGTGCCCACCACGCCCGAGTCCACGGAGCGCTGGAAGCAGTTGCTCGAGCGCGTGGCGCGTGACGAGGAGCGCGAGGTGAAGCGCTTCCAGGTGGACACCGAGCAGCAGGTGCTCCTCTCGGTGCAGCGGGTCGACGGGCTGGGGCTCTTCGTGCTGGTGGTCGAGCGGTTCGACTCGCCACCCACGGCCGTGAAGCGCCGCATGGAGCTGGAGGCGGAGGGCAAGACGTGCACGCTGGACCTGGAGTTCGAGGACTGGCGGCCGCTGAGCCAGTCCCTGGCGGCGCAGGAGGACTCGAGGAGGCTGCGCTGGTTCCTCTCGCGAGGCCTCACCCGAGGCATCCACATCGGCGGGGCGCGGCTGCCCGTCGAGACCTGCTCGTTGCCGGAAGCCGGCACCGCCTGGCTGAAGTCAGGGCAGGGGAGTGGTGAGAACCAGGAGCGCATCGAGGTGTCGCTCAAGGACGTGCGGGAGGCCCGTGAGACGTGGAGCCGGAACCCCACGGGCATCAAGCGCTGGGAGCGGGAGCGCTTCAAGCAGCGGCTGGCGGGGACCCGCTCACGAGAGGAGGAGGAGCGGTGGCGCTCGTCCTTCGGCAAGGCCCGTGCGCGTGTCACCCGCATCGAGGAGGAGCGCGCGCGGCTGCGCAAGGACGAGTCCTCCGGCAAGCCGGTGGCGAAGCGCCAGCAAGAGGTGGAGGAGGAGCTGAAGCTGGCGAGCCAGCAACTCGCCGAGCTGGAGCGCTACGCCGCGGAGAAGAACGTTCCCCTGGAATGGCGGCGGTAGGCCCTGTGGCTTTTGTCAGGTCGCGACCCTAGTTGAGATACGACTTCGGCGGGGGGCGCTTGCTGGCGGAGGCGGAGGGGGCCGGCCGGGACTGGCGCCACCGGCCGATGACGTCCATCAGCCCGTCGAACGTGTCGCGCAGGGCCCAGGCGCGGTCCTCCACGTCCTTCAGGCCTTCACAGCGCAGGAGGCCGTCGCGCAGCGCGCGCTGGACGCCGGGGCAGTCGTCGCGCTCGTCGATGAGCTGTTCGGCGGTGTGCGCGTAGAGGCGGTAGCACCCCTCCACGTCGCCCCGGTTGTAGGCGGGGGCGCCCACGTTGATGGCCTGGCCCAGGAGCGCGGCCACGGACTCCACGGCGGGCGTCGCGCAACCCTCCAGGAGGCCCACGGGATGCTGCGGCACCTGGCGCACGCGGCTGGCGCGCTGCCGGGGCGCGTCCAGCGCGGACAGGGGGCGCGGCGGGCCGGGCGCCTTGAGCAGCGGCGAGATGTAGCGCACCGGGATGACCAGCCCCAGCGCGCGGCCGTTGGCGAGCGCCGCGGTGGCCAGCCCCACCACCTGCCCCCGCGCGTCCAGCACCGGTGACCCGGACGCGTCCTCCGGCAGCGTGCGGGACAGCTCCAGCAGGGTGAGCCATTCGCCCAGCACCTGCACCGCGCGGACCTCCAGGGCGCGCGTTTCGGGAGGCCGGTCCGCGTGGGCCTGGACCACGTGCAGCACTTCGCCTTCGGTGGGCAGCAGGGCCGGGCCCAGCGGCAGGGCGGGCACCAGGTCCGCGACGGACAGGCACAGGAGGGCCAGGTCGCGCCGCTCGTCCACGGCCGCCACCTGCACCACCGGGGAGCGCAGCCCGTCCGGCAGCACGGCGGTGATGGCGCGCGCGCTGGCCACCGCGTGGAGGCTGGTGACGACGTGGCCCTCGGAGGAGATGACGAAGCCCGTGGCGGTGTGGCCGCCCAGCTCCAGCAACACCAGGGAGGCACTCGCGCGCCGCAGGGCCTCTTCGGCGCGCTCGCGGCGCGCCTGGACGTCGTCGGACATGGCCACCCCCGTTCCGGCCGGCATTCCCATGGAACACCTGGGATGCTATCGGCCGTGGCAGGTTGTATCAGCCTGCCCGCCCCCCACCCAACCCACGGGCAGGGCGGTGTTGGCCGTCATGTTGTGATTGGCGCGCGAGTGTCCGGTCGTTAAACCTCCGGCCGGAATGCACAAGACCCACCTCGTCGGCGCCCGCACCCACAACCTCAAGGATTTGTCCGTCGATCTCTCCGAAGGAGAGTTCGTCTGCGTCACCGGCGTGTCCGGAGGCGGCAAATCGAGCCTCGCGCTGGACACGCTCTACGCGGAGGGCCAGCGGCGGTTCGTGGAGAGCTTCAGCCCGTATGCCCGGCAGTTCCTCGAGCGGCTGGAGCGGCCGCCCATGGACGCGCTGGAGCCGGTGGCGGCGGGCGTCGCGGTGGACCGGCGCGCGCCGGTGAAGAGCTCGCGCTCCACGGTGGCGACGCTGGCGGACGTGGAGCCGTACCTGTCCGCGCTCTTCACGCGCGAGGCGATGCCGGTGTGTCCGGACTGTGGCCTGGAGGCGGTGCGCACCGACGCGCGCGTGGCCGCGAAGGCCGCGCTGCGTGAGCACCCGGACGCGGCCGCCGTCTTCACCTGGCCCGTGCGCATCCCCGACACGGCGGCGTTCATCGACGCGCGCGCCCGCCTGCTGAAGGACGGCTACCACCGGCTGATGGTGCAGGGCGAGGTGAAGGAGCTGGAGACGCTCAAGCCGGGCGAGGCCACCGACCCCGCGGGCGTGGCGCAGGTGGTGGTGGACCGCGTGAAGCTGGCGGACGCGAACCTGTCCCGCGTCACGCAGGCCCTGGAGGACGCGTGGGCGCGCGCGGACGGAGAGGCGTTCCTCTTCCTGCCGGACACCGCGCCGAAGAAGCTGCGCCGGGGCCTGGTGTGCCCCAGGTGCGCGCGGGAGTTCGAGCTCGCGCGGCCGGGCCTGTTCAGCTACCAGAGCCCGGTGGGCGCGTGCGCGCCGTGCCGGGGCTTCGGGCGCACCATCGGCATCGACTGGGGGAAGGTGATCCCCAACCCGGGCCTGAGCCTGGCGCAGGGGGCCATCCGCCCGTGGTCCGGCCAGTCCACGACGTGGGAGCGCGACATGCTCCAGCGCTACTGCCGGCAGAAGGGCATCCCCTTCGACAAGCCGTGGGAGAAGCTCACTGAAGCCCAGCGCGAGGCGGTGCTCCAGGGCGAGGGCGACTACGACGGCGGCCGCGTCTACCCGGGCGTGCGCGCGTGGTTCCGGTGGATGGAGAGCCGCACGTACAAGATGCACGTGCGCGTGCTCCTGGCGCGCTATCGCGCGTACACGCTCTGCGAGGCCTGTCACGGCGCGCGCCTCAACGAGCAGGCCCGCGCGTGGCGCGTGGGCGGCCTGGACCTGCCGGGCTGGCACGGCCTGGAGCTGACGGACGCGCTGGCGCGGCTGGACGCGCTGAAGACGCTGACGGGGCAGGGCGATCTGGCCCGGCGCGAGCTGTCCGCGCGCCTGCGCTACCTGCAGCGCGTGGGCCTGGGCTACCTCACGCTGGACCGGCCCGCGCGCACGCTGTCCGGCGGCGAGGCGCAGCGCGTGTCGCTGACCGCGGCGCTGGGCACGTCGCTCACCGGCGCGCTCTTCGTCCTGGACGAGCCCACCGTGGGCCTGCACCCGGGGGACGTGCCGCCCCTGACGGAGGCCATCGCGGAGCTGGCGGACCGGGGCAACATCGCGCTGGTCATCGAGCATGATCCGCTGATCATCCGCTCCGCGCACCGCGTGCTGGAGCTGGGCCCGGGCGCCGGCCGCCACGGCGGCACGCTGTGCTTCGACGGCACCCCGGAGGCGCTGGCGAAGCGGCAGGACCTGCCCACGGGCCGGATGCTGTCCGGTGGCGCGGAGGCGCCGCGCACGCCGCGTACCCGCACGGGGGAGATCGTCATCCGCGAGGCGCGCGAGCACAACCTCAAGGACGTGTCCGTGCGCGTGCCGCTGGGCGTGCTGTGCGCCATCACCGGCCCCAGCGGCTCCGGCAAGAGCACCCTGATGGATGAGGTCCTCTACCGGCACCTGGCGCGCGGGCTGGGCGTGAAGGACGTGGAGGCCCCCGGCGACGTGGCGGCGGTGGAGGGCGGGGCGCAGGTGGAGGCCATCACCTTCGTGGATCAGTCCCCGCTGGGTCGCACGTCGCGCGGCAACGCGGCCACGTACACCAAGGCGTGGGACCGGCTGCGCGAGCGCTTCGCCTCGGAGCCGGACGCGGAGGCGCGGGGCCTGACGTCCGCGCACTTCTCCTTCAACGTGGACAAGGGCCGCTGCGAGGCCTGCTCCGGTGAAGGCTACGAGACGGTGGAGATGCAGTTCCTCGCGGACGTGGCCCTGTTGTGCGCGGTGTGCCGGGGCCGGCGCTTCAAGGAGGAGGTGCTCGCCGTCCGCCACCAGGGCTTCAGCGTGGCGCAGGTGCTGGAGATGACGGTGGACGAGGTGCTCCAGCACTTCGGCGACGATTCGGCACTGAAGCGCACGCTGGGGCCCGCGCAGCGGCTGGGCCTGGGCTACCTGCCCCTGGGCCAGCCCCTGTCCACGCTGTCCGGTGGTGAGGCGCAGCGGCTGAAGCTGGCGCGCGCGCTGGCCAGCGACGCCAAGGGCACGCTGTTCCTCATCGACGAGCCGAGCGCTGGCCTCCACGCGGAGGACGTGCGGCACGTGATGGCGTCCCTGCACGCGCTGGTGGACCGGGGTGCGAGCGTGCTCGTGGTGGACCACGACGTGTCGGTGATGAAGGGCTCGGATTGGATCATCGACCTGGGGCCCAAGGGCGGCCGGGACGGTGGCCGGCTGGTGGCGGAGGGCACGCCTTCCGACGTGGCGAAGGTGAAGGGCAGCGCCACCGCCGCCGCGCTCCGGGGCGAGGGCAAGCCGCTGGCGAAGGCGGTGAAGCTGCGCCGTCCGGGGAAGGAGGCGCCGCCCGCCATCGAGGTGGAGCACGCGCGCGAGCACAACCTCAAGGACGTGTCCTGCCGCATCCCGCTGGGGAAGATGACGGTGGTGACGGGGCCCAGCGGCTCCGGCAAGAGCTCGCTGGTGTTCGACGTCGTCTTCGCGGAAGGCCAGCGCCGCTTCCTGGAGACGCTGACGCCGTACGCCCGGCAGTTTTTGCCCACGCTGCCGCGCCCGGACGTGGAGCGCATCAGCAGCATCCCGCCCACCGTGGCGCTGGAGCAGCGCACGTCGCGCGCGGGGGCCACCAGCACCGTGGCCACCGTCACGGAGGTGGCCCACTACCTGCGGCTCATGTACGCGAAGATTGGCGAGCCGCACTGCCCGCATGACGACACGCCCATTGGCGCCACCACGCCGGCCGCGCTCTACGCGCAGGTGCTGGCGACGAAGGGCGACGGTCAGGTGCTGGCGCCCGCGGTGCGCGCTCGCAAGGGCACGTACCTGGACGTCTTCACCGCGGCGGCCCGCGCGGGCATCACCCAGGCCATCGTCGACGGGGAGCTGGCGTCCACGGACAACCCGCCGCGCCTGGCGAAGACGAAGGAACACGACATCGACCTCGTGATGTACGAGGGCAAGCTCGCGAAGCTGCCGCGCGAGCTGTTCGAGGCCTCGCTCAACTGGGGCAAGGGCGCGGTGAAGCTGCGCACGGGCAAGGCGGAGACGCTCCTGTCCAGCGAGCGCACCTGCCCGAAGTGCGGCACCGCCGTGCCGGAGCTCGACCCCCGCTGGTTCTCCTTCAACACGAAGCAGGGCCGCTGCGAGTCGTGCGAGGGCACCGGCGTGCAGGGCGGCGCTTCTGCGATGGCCGAGGGCGAGACGGCCCCGTGCCGCACGTGCTCGGGCACCCGCCTGTCTCCGGTGCCGCGCGCGGTGCGGCTGGAGGGCGCGCGCTACCATGAGGTCGTGCAGGCGTCGGTGACGGCCACGCTCGCGCGCGTGCGCTCGTGGAAGCTCAAGGGCGACCGGGCGTTGCTCGGCGAGACGGCGCGGCAGGAGATGCTGCGGCGGCTGGAGTTCCTGGAGCGCGTGGGCCTGGGCTACCTGTCCCTGGACCGCAACGCCGCCACGCTGTCCGGCGGCGAGATGCAGCGCCTGCGCCTGTCCGCGCAGTTGGGCGCCGGCCTCACCGGCGCGATGTACGTGCTGGATGAGCCCACCATCGGCCTGCACCCGCGCGACACGCACCGGCTGCTCGACAACCTGCGCGCGCTGGTGGAGACGGGCTCCACGGTGCTGGTGGTGGAGCACGACTCGGACACCATCCGCGCGGCGGATCACCTGCTGGACCTGGGGCCCACGGGCGGCCGGGGCGGCGGCCACATCCTGGCGGAGGGCACGCCGGACGTGGTGCTGGAGTCGGACTCGCCCACCGCGCAGGCGCTGCGGGCCGCGCAGGTGCGGCCTCCGTCCGGCCGGGGTGAGCCCAAGGCCTGGGTGGAGCTGAAGGGCGCTCGCGCGAACAACCTCCAGCGCGTGGACCTCAGGCTCCCGGTGGGACGGCTCAACGTCGTCTCCGGCGTGTCGGGCTCCGGCAAGAGCACGCTCATCCGCCAGGTGCTGTACCCGGCGCTGCGCGACAAGCTGGGGCTCGTCACGGCGAAGCCCGGCGCGTTCGACGCGCTCAAGGGCACGGAGTCCATCAAGCGGGTGTTGTCGGTGGACCAGTCGCCCATCGGGCGCACGCCGCGCTCCGTGCCGGCGACGTTCCTGGGCATCTGGGACGAGCTGCGCCGCGTGTTCGCGGCCACGCCCGAGGCGAAGATCCGCGGCTTCGGGCCCGCGCGCTTCTCCTTCAACACGGCGGCCGGTGGCCGCTGCAAGGTGTGCGAAGGGCAGGGCGCCATCTCCCATGAGATGTCCTTCCTGCCGGACGTCGTCACGCCGTGCGAGGCCTGCAACGGGGCGCGCTTCGACGCCGCCACGCTGGAGGTCCGCTACCACGGCCTCACCGTGGGCGACGTGCTGCGCCTGTCCGCGGACGAGGCCAAGGACGTCTTCCGCGCGCTGCCCAAGGTCGCCGCGCCGCTGGAGTGCCTCGCGGACCTGGGCGTGGGTTATCTGCAATTGGGCCAGGGCTCCAACACGCTGTCCGGCGGTGAAGCCCAGCGCCTCAAGCTGGCCGCGGAGCTGACGGCGACGTCACGCCACGAGCCCACGCTGTACGTGCTGGACGAGCCCACCACGGGCCTGCACCTGGGCGACGTGGAGAAGCTGATCACCTTCATGGGCCGCCTGGTGGACCGGGGCGACACGCTGGTCGTCATCGAGCACCACCCGTCGGTCATCGCCGCGGGAGACCATGTCGTGGAGCTGGGGCCGGAGGGCGGCGAGGGTGGTGGCCGCATCGTGGGCGAAGGCACGCCTCGCGAGGTGGCGAAGCTCAAGACGCCCACGGGCCGGGTGCTCAAGTCGCTTTTTTCCGCTGAAGAACCCCGGAGCTCGCGCCGCCTCACGGGGACGGTGAAAGGGTGAGCCCAATCCGGCATCCTGAGGGCTCCATGCGAACCTCCCTGCTGTGCACCGCCGTGGTGGTGCTCTCCCTCTCCACGGCGGCCTCCGCCGAGGACAAGAAGACCGAGAAGAAAGCCATGTCCTTCCACCAGCTCTCCGCCAACCGGCTCGACGGCAAGCCCGAGAAGCTGTCGGACTTCCAGGGCAAGGTCGCCCTCGTCGTGAACACCGCGTCCGAGTGCGGCTACACGCCGCAGTACAAGGGCCTCCAGGCGCTCTACGACGGCTACAAGGACAAGGGCGTCGTCGTCCTGGGCTTCCCGTCCAACGACTTCGGCGGACAGGAGCCGGGCACCTCCGAGCAGATCGCCAGGTTCTGCGAGCTGCGCTTCAAGGTCTCCTTCCCCATGTTCGAGAAGGTGAAGACGAAGGGCGAGGGCCAGTCCCCCGTCTACGCGTTCCTCGCCAAGGACCACGGCGAGCCCAAGTGGAACTTCCACAAGTACGTGGTGGGCAAGGACGGCCAGGTGAAGGCCGCGTTCCCCAGCAGCGTCACGCCTGACAGCCCGGAGCTGAAGGCCGCCATCGACAAGGCGCTCGCGGAGAAGTGACGGGCGTCGGACGTCCGACGTTGGCTCCGCCCCGGGGGACTGCTCGGCGGCGGGGTGGGGCGTGCGCAGCTTGGGGCCCGGCCCATGTCCCCGGTTCATTTCCCAGTCCGCGTCGTGACCGTGGTGCTGCTCGCGGCGCTGGGCGGCGGGTGCGCGTCGCTGAAGCCGCAGCGCTCGGAGCTGGCCACGCGCGTGGGGCACTCCGACCTGTCCGTGGCGGCGCTGCGCATCCAGGTGCGAGACCTGGCGCGGCGGTTCTCCGGCCTGCTGGAGGCCATGGCGGACGACGTGGCCGCGCGCTCCGGCTCACCCCAGGTGGCCGGGGCCATGCTGCGCTTCAAGGCCAACGCGGTGCCCGCCGTGCAGAGCTCGCTCTTCCAGCCGGACCCCGTGTCCGCCCTCATCGACACCTGGGCCCTGCTGGCTCAGCTCCGGGACGCGCTGCCGCACTATGCCGAGAACCCGTCGCCGGAGGTGGTGTCGCGAGCGGATGAGACGCTCGCGGACCTGGAGTCCCAGGTGGAGGACGTCTGGCGCGAGGTGACTGGCAGCGAGGACGTGTCGTCGGCGCGTGCGCGGGTCCACGCGTGGGCGGCGGAGCATCCGCTGACCGGGCCGCTCGTGACCCGCGAGTCCACCACGTCGCTGCTGTCCTCCGTGACGGACGTGTCCGGAGGGGGCCTGCGGTCCACGGCCGCCGGGCTCGCCGAGGACACGCGCGACCTCACCGCGCGCGTGGACCTCTACGCCACCAGCCTGCCCCGTCAGGCGCGCTGGCAGGCGGAGCTCGTCGCGACGGATGCCCTGCGCGCCCCCACCGTCCAGGCCGCGCTGGCGGAGCTGGGGCGCACGGTGGACCTGCTGGACCGGGTGGGCGCGGTGGCCGCGAACACCCCCGCGCTCATCGAACGCGAGCGCCGCGCGGCGCTGGACGCGTTGAACGCAGAGCGCCTGCGCCTCCAGGAGTTCGTCACCGGCGAGCGGCAGGCGGTGCTCGCGGACGTGGGACGCGAGCGGCAGGCGGTGGTGGACGCGCTGCACGCCGAGCGCGTGGCCACGCTCCAGCAACTGGACGGGCTGGCGCGCGGCTGGGTGGACCACGCGTTCGACCGGCTGGAGCCGCTGGTGGAGCGCGTGCTCCTCTGGCTCACGCTGCTGGGCGTGGGAGGGCTGCTGGGCGGCCTGTTGCTGACGCGGGCATTGCGGCGCGCGCGTTGAACAGCGCGCCTACTTCTTCTCCTCCAGCTTGGGCGGGAACTCCTTCAGCATCTTCTCCACGCCCTTGTTGACCTTGTCGCCGTTGGCCTGGGCGCTCGGGCTGTCGCCCAGGTTCGCCTGGGCCGTGCCGCGCCAGACGAGCTTCTTCTCCCGCGCGTCCACCACGTCGAGGATGAGCGTGCCCACGTCGTACTGGCGCACGTACGTCTGCGAGGGCCCGTAGTACGAACCCCAGAACGGATCCCACGGGTAGCCCCAGTAGCTGTCCACCGTCTCCGCGGACAGCCGCGTGTCGATGGCGCCCTGCCACCCGATGAGGAAGTCCGGGTTCTCGCTCGGGTCCACCTTCTGGTATCCGCGCGACTGGAGGTCCCGGTCCACCGCCCCCGTCACCTGGGCATCGGTGATGGCGTTGTTGATGCGCGTGTCCGTCGTCTGCTGGGAATGGGTCAGCCACGCATACGTGCGGAAGTCGTTGAGGCGCTGGACGGCGGCGGGGTCGTAGTTGGTATCGACATCGACGCCCGCGCAGGACGCGAGCCCCAGGCCCACGAGCAGGGGAAGGGCACGGGACAGCAGACGCATGGCAGCCTCCAGGAGGAAGGGCGCATCCCTCGGGGGCGGGACACGGTCACTGCCATGACGTTGGGTATGGCCCCCGGGGATGCTCCTCCCGAGCCCGCCTGTCCGCCTCCGACTTCCGGCGGGGGCGTGCTCAGTCGCCGCGCGGTCCCTTCAGTCCCTTGGCCTTCAGCCCCTTCATCCCTTCCGAGCGGGCCATGAGCACGGCCAGCCGCGCGCGCTTCTCCGGGGACAGGTCCTTGGCCAGAGCCTGATACAGCTCCCGGTCCAGCGCGGCGATCTGCGCCCGGGCGTCGAAAACCTTCTGCGCCGCCGCGTCCACCTGCGACAGGGCCGCGCTGTCCCCGCGCGATGCCAGGTGGAGGATGCGCGCCGAGTCCCGCACCTGCTCGCGCAGCGGGCGGCGCCGGTCCTCGAAGCGGCGCAGCGTCTCATCCATCTTCAGGGCCTGCGCGCTGTCCAGCTCCAGCGTGTCCGCCAGCTCCAGCACCTGACGCAGCCGGTGCCGCTGCTCGGCGCGGGCCATGCGCTCGGTGTCGCGCGCTCCCGGCTCCTTCGCCATGGGCTGCGCGAACGCCATCACCGGCAGGGTGAACGCGAGCGCCCAGGTCATCCGCTTCATCGTCTTCACAGTGTCTCTCCCAGGTCGAAGTCCCCATCCAGGTCGGCGTCGTCGCCATCCCACGACAGGTCCTCGTCCAAGCCGTACCCCGAGCCTTCGTCCTCCAGCGGATCCAACCCGGCCCACGCCTCGAAGGCGGCCAGCGTCTCCGCGTCCACGTCGTCGCGCGCGCTCGCGGACTGCACGGCGGCGGGCGTCGTCACCGGACGTGGCGCCTTGATGCGCTCCAGCGCGGACGGGCCCAGCATCAGCGCCACCACCGCCGCCACCGCCGCGAGCGAGCCCAGCGCCCGGCGGCCCATCCCCCGGCGCGTCTGCTCCCGCCGCCAGGCCGTCAGGGTCCGTGCGCCCAGGCCCTCCTGCGCGCGCACCTCCATGGGCGTCTGGGGCGGCAGCGCCACCAGGCCCAGGAGTTCGCGCGCGGAGGCCACCTCCGCCTGGCAGGCCGCGCAGGACTCCAGGTGGGCCTGGAAGCGCGCGGCCTCCTCGCCCTCCAGCGCCTCCGCGGCGTGGAGGCTCGCCTGCTCCTCGTATTCCACGCACGCACCCATCACCGCGTCTCCCCGGCCACGTCGGCCTTCAAGCGTTTCACCGCGAGGTGGAACTGCACCTTCGCGTTGTTCTCCGTGATGCCCAGCGTCTCCGCGATGTCCTTGAACGGCAGTCCGCCGTCCACTCGCAGCGTCAGCACCTCACGCTGACGGCGGGGCAGGGCGAGCACCGCCTGGCGCACCTTCTGGCCCTGCTGGGCGCGCTCCAGTGACGCGTCCGCGCCCTCGCCTGGATCCGCCGCCACGTCGTCCGTCACGGCCTCCACCAGCACCGGCCGCCATCGCAGTCCCTGGCGCGCGTGGTTCTTGGCCAGGTTGAGCGCCACGCGCACCAGCCACGAACGGAACGGCGTGGGCGTGGTGGGTGTGAAGCGCGCGAACACGCGCCGGGACGCCTCCAGGGCCCGGAGGAACGCCTGCTGCGTCAGGTCCGCCGCGTCCTCCGCGCTCACGGTGTAGCGGCGCATCAGGGAGAAGACGAGCCCCCGGTGCCGCTCGAAGAGCTGGGCGAACGCCGTCGCGTCCCCCGCGAGGAAGGCCCCGCACAGGGCCTCATCCGAGAGAGCGCTCACGGCCCCACCGGGCCGCACCAGTCCTAGGACCCGTCCGCTCACAGGGGCTCCAACCCTCCAGGGGACGAAAGGTTATTTTCCGGCCCGCATTTCGCCTTCGCATTTCGCCTCCAAGACGTGCGGAAGACGTCCGGAACCGGGCAGGCGGGCGGGCAGCGGGCCTCAGGCGGAGGCGGTGGGGTGGTTCTGGAG
>NZ_RAWL01001503.1:0-379 GCF_003668885.1 Corallococcus sp. AB049A
TGTAGTAGCTGACGATGGACGACACCGGCAATGCGGACGTGAAGCGCGAGATGCGCATGGGCAGGCCGTTGTAGAGCATGTCCTTGGCCACCCACTCGCTCTGCGCGCCCTCGGGCTCGGGAATGTCCGGCCAGGACGCGGCCAGCGCAGGCCAGGCGAACAGCAGCGCGGCCAGTGCCGCCAGCAGGTCAACGCGACGGCGCATAGGCAGGCAACTTGTCGACAGGCACCACGTCGGGCGCGATGTAACCGGGATCAAGCCTGCTCAGCGTCCCGATCATCGGGATGCCGGAGAGGCCGTCAAACGCCTCGGCGATGCCCGCCATGTGCTGGGATGGCACCAGTGGCTTGACCTGCGCGATCACCGAGCGTGACGAGT
>NZ_RAWL01001504.1:0-377 GCF_003668885.1 Corallococcus sp. AB049A
TTCACCGCGCCCAGCGTGCAGGGACAGGCGGCCGTGATTTCCCAGGCGCTGGCCAACGCGGGCGTGTCTCCGGAGGCCGTGGGCTACGTGGAGGCCCATGGCACCGCGACGCCGCTGGGGGATCCGATTGAAGTGGCGGCGCTGACGCGTGCGTATGGCCTGGGCGCTGAGCACCGGGGCCGCATCGCGCTGGCGTCGCTGAAGACGAACGTGGGCCACCTGGACACGGCCGCGGGCCTGGCGGGCCTGATGAAGGCCGCGCTGTCGCTGCACCACGGGGAGATTCCTCCCAGCCTCCACTTCGAGCGGCCCAACCCGCAGATCGACTTCGACGCGGGGCCGTTCTTCGTCAACACCACCTTGCGGTCGTGGCCTCG
>NZ_RAWL01001505.1:0-345 GCF_003668885.1 Corallococcus sp. AB049A
CCCAGCGCCGCCATCGCCAGCATCACGAAGGCCCTTGCCGCCTGCTTGCCCATCACCTCGCCGTACTTCTCTCCCGCGCTCCGGATGCCGTCGAACGTGTCCGCGTCCCTCACCTCCGCCGCCAGCACCCTCCAGCCCTGGATGAGACTCCACACCGTGTCCCAGCCCAGGTACGCAATCAGCGCCACCGTCAGCGTCGCCGCCACTCCCTTCGACAACAGCGGCTCCGGCACCAGCCACAGGCTGAAGTACACCGCCCCTGTCATCACCAGCAGCGACACCGTCGCCTCGGGGTCCACCATCCCCTCCAGCGCTTCGGCCGTCTCCTCCCATACCGAGTCCAGC
>NZ_RAWL01001506.1:0-342 GCF_003668885.1 Corallococcus sp. AB049A
CAGCGGCTCCGGCACCAGCCACAGGCTGAAGTACACCGCCCCTGTCATCACCAGCAGCGACACCGTCGCCTCGGGGTCCACCATCCCCTCCAGGGCTTCGGCCGTCTCCTCCCATACCGAGTCCAGCGCGATGCGGAAGGCCAGCGCCCGCTTGCCCTCCTCATCCAGCGTCAGCCCCCGCTCCAACAGGTGCAGGCAGTCTCCGGACAGCCGCTTGCGCACGCACCAGCGCCCGTAAGCGGCCTCCAGCTCCGAGCCACCTTGCGACACGCGAACGCTGTTCACGGACACGACGCCCAACGAGGCTCGTGGACGCTTCGGCACCGGCGCACCGCGCGCCAG
>NZ_RAWL01001507.1:0-290 GCF_003668885.1 Corallococcus sp. AB049A
GCAGGGCGTTCTCGACTTCGCCCAACTCGATGCGGAAGCCGCGCACCTTCACCTGGGCGTCGATACGGCCGACGAAGTCCAGTTGGCCATCCGCGCGCCAGCGCACCACGTCGCCCGTGCGGTAGAGACGAGCACCGGGCGTGGAGGAGAACGCGTCCGGGATGAAGCGCTCGGCGGTGAGGCCTGGCCGCCCCGCGTATCCACGCGCGACGCCCACGCCACCAATGTGTAACTCACCACGCACGCCCACGGGCACTGGATGCCCATGCGGGTCCAACACGTAGACGCGC
>NZ_RAWL01001508.1:0-263 GCF_003668885.1 Corallococcus sp. AB049A
GTCAGCTCCGGCCGGTTGAGGTAGCCACGAGCGACGCCTTCGCCGCCGATGAAGAGCTCACCGGCGACGCCCACGGGCACCGGGCGCAGCGTGCGGTCCAGCACGTAGACGCGCACGTTGGGCAGGGGCCGGCCGATGGTGGGAGTGGGGGAGGCGTCGAAAGCGCAGGCAGTGGCGTCGACGGTGCACTCGGTGGGGCCGTAGACGTTGAAGACGCGCGGACGCGGGGCCTGGGCCAGGTGGCGCCAGGTGGCCGGGTCCAC
>NZ_RAWL01001509.1:0-254 GCF_003668885.1 Corallococcus sp. AB049A
CGGGCTTGCGCGCTACGCGCGCTCGCCCCCGATGCCCATCACGCTGCGCGGCGCGCTGACGCGCGCCTCCAGCGATGGCCATCAACCAGCCGGATCACCCGGCCATCAACAAAGATGCGCGGCAACAGCTCGGACAGGGGGTGGGCGCACGCGCCATCCACGACAGGCTGCGGCTGGAGGTGGAGGGCTTCGCGGCGAGCTACTCGGCCGTGAAGCGCATGGTGCGGCAGTTGCGCAAGGCCCAGGGCGTGCGG
>NZ_RAWL01001510.1:0-253 GCF_003668885.1 Corallococcus sp. AB049A
TCTCGTCCATCTTCTTCATGAGGTTCGTGATGGTGCTCATGATCTGCGAGTCCTGCTGAACCTTCTTCTGCGCCTCCAGGAAGCCGCGCTGCTCCGGCGGCGCCTGGGCGATCATGTCGTCCATCGAGGAGCGCTGGGAGTTGGAGGTGCTGATGGCGGTGGAGAGGACGTTCGCGAGGCCGCTGGCCATGGTGTGCTCCTTCAGGAGGACGACGAGGGATTTTGAACGGCGACAGCTACAAAAGGATTATCG
>NZ_RAWL01001511.1:0-253 GCF_003668885.1 Corallococcus sp. AB049A
CTGAGGACGAGGTGCCCGAGTTGGAGGTGCTCAAGGCGCTGGTGCAGGTGCACTTGCCGTCGAAGCTGCCACCGCAGCAGACCTCGTCACTGGTGGCGTGGCAGCAGCGTGTGGAAACGTTGCTCGGTGTTGCTGAGCACGGTGGTTGAGGAAGACCGGCCGGATTTCGAACCGACTCGTCGATGGGAAGCGGGCGTAAGCAGAGGAATTGCCCATCAGCGAGCCGGATTCTTGCGAGTCACCGCCGTTGAGG
>NZ_RAWL01001512.1:0-250 GCF_003668885.1 Corallococcus sp. AB049A
TGGCACACCGGCGCCACGCCCAACTCGTCGACGGCCTGCAGGGCCACCGCCATCAGGGCTCCTCGTCGGGCTTGGGCAGTTCCACTCCCAGGATTTCCGAAACTTTTTTTTGGAGGTCCAGCAGGGCTGTGACGGGCCGGGGTAATGGATCGCAGTCGGGTCACCCAAGCTGTTCATAGCGGGGGCGGCCAAGCGGATCGCGACGGGGTCGGCCAAGCGGATCGCAGCGCGGAGCAACTGGGGCGGCGGT
>NZ_RAWL01000153.1:0-18479 GCF_003668885.1 Corallococcus sp. AB049A
GACAGGGCTGGGAATCGGCGCATGGCGCGCGGGTGAGCAGGAGGTGTCAGCCCCCGTGGCGCTGCATCCTTCGGATGCCTCAACCGCGAAGGGGGATGCCGCCGCCTCGCCACCCACCGGCGCCAGCTCACGTGCCACGGGTGACGCCTCCGCGAATCCCACGGTGAGCGCCAGCCGTACTCCGGCGGCGGGGACGCCGACTCGTGGCGCCCGCCCTGGCCCGCCTGGGCCCGCATCGGCTCCCAGGTCCCGGCCATCCCAGGACGCGTCACCGAGGCCCGCGACGGCGCCGGAGCCCACCAGCCAGGACCTGCCGGTTCGCGTGCCGGACGCCCAGGACTTCGCGACGCTCACGGTGGCGACGCGCCCTTGGGCCGAGGTGTTCGTGGATGGCCAGAGCCGGGGCTACACCCCTCGACTCCGAGAGCTGCGGCTGTCTCCCGGCCCGCACCGGATCCGCTTCGCCAACCCGCTGTGCGAACCCGTGGAGGAGGAACTCGACGTGGCGCCAGGAGAGACCATCTCCCGTGAGGTCTCTCTCCGGGTCCGCGACGCGGAGGTCACCATCGTCGCGCCCGAGGCGTCTCGCGTCTTCGTCGACGGTCTGGAGGTGGGCGTGGCTCCGCTGCGTGCCCCCGTGAAGCTCACGCACGGTGGACACCTGCTGTCCGCCCGCGACCCCTCAGGCCGCGTGCTGAGGCAATCGCTCGACGCCGTGGCGGGGACGCGCACCACGGTCGTGCTGGAGGCGTCGCCATGAAGACAGCCATCGTGGCCCTGCTGCTCGCGGCCTCCTCGCCCCTGGGCCCCGCTCGCGAGGCCTACCAGTCCGGGGACCTGCCGCGCGCCCGGATTGAGTTGGAGGCCCTGCTCCAGCCTCCACGCCTCTCCAACCCCCAGGAACTGGCGGAAGCCCACCTGCTCCTCTCGGCGACGCTCCACGCCCAGGAGGCCTTGCCCCGCGCGGAGCAGGAGGCCGTGGAAGGGCTCGCGCTCAACCCGGACGCGAAGCTGGACCCGCTGCTGTATCCGCCGGACTTCAT
Organism: Corallococcus sp. AB049A; assembly: GCF_003668885.1. Taxonomy (NCBI): domain Bacteria; kingdom Pseudomonadati; phylum Myxococcota; class Myxococcia; order Myxococcales; family Myxococcaceae; genus Corallococcus; species Corallococcus sp. AB049A. The sequence goes on from NZ_RAWL01000153.1 coordinate 1,044, forward strand.
CGCCTTCGTCGAACGCGTGAACGTGCAGCACCACGAGCGCATCACCCGGCGCGCCGCCGAGCATCGCCGCCCCGTGCTCCTGCCTCCGCCCGCCATCTCCGCTCCCATCCTCGTCGAATCCCGCCCGGCCTCGCGCGGCTGGTACCTGGTGCCGTTCGGCGTGGGCCACTTCGCCCACGGTCAGCGCTCGAAGGGCGCCGTGCTGGCGGTGGGGCAGGGCACGACGTTCGCCGTGTCCGCGGTGTCCCTGGGCGTGGCCCTGTCCCTGCGCGGTTCGGACGGGCGCTACTCGGCCCAGGACGCGCCCACGGCGCGCGCGTTCAACGTCTCCTATCTCGTGGGCGCCTACGCGTTCGCGGCGCTCTACGCCTACGGCGTGCTGGACGGCATGCTGTCCTCACCTTCGCCAAATCCAGACAACACCTGACGCGGCGGCCTGCCCCGGTGTAAAGGGGGCGGATGAACGACGTGAACCTGTTGGAGATTGCCCGGCGGTTCGAACACAAGCAGGCCACCTCCGCGGTGGAGCTTTCGACGAGCTCCGCGCCGCTCGCGGACGGCTGGATGGCGTTCGGTGGCGTCGGCTCCTACATCAACAAGTCATGCGGCTACGGCTTCGAACGCGACGTCACCGGCGCGGAGCTGGACGCGCTGGTGGACTTCTTCGCGTCGCGCGGCGTGGAGCCCAAGGCGGAGCTGAGCCCCTTCGCGCCGCAGTCCCTGCTGAAGGGCCTGGCGGACCGGGGCTTCGTGCTGCGTGAGTTCGAGACGGTGCTCTACCGGCCGCTGCCCGCGGGCGAGGACTTGTCGAAGCTGGCCCAGGGCACTCCCGCCGGGCTGCGCATCGAGCGGGTGGACCCGTCCGACGACGCCGCGGTCCGCCGCTTCGTGGAGGTCGCCGGCAGCGGCTTCGTCCCCGAAGGCGAGCAGATGCCGGAGGTCTTCTGGGAGATGGGCCTGAAGGCGGCGCGCAAGCCCAACTCGGATTCGTACATGGCGTGGATCGACGGCATGCCGGCGGGAGCCGGGGGCTGCGAGGTGAGCGATGGGCTCACGTCCCTGTTCGGAACGTCGGTGCTGCCGGCGTTCCGGCGGCGCGGCGTGCAGCAGGCGCTCATCGCCGCGCGGCTCCAGCGAGGCCGGGAGAAGGGCAGCGACCTGGCCGCCATCATGTCCTCGCCCGGCATCCCCACGGAGCGCAACGCCATGCGCATGGGCTTCCAGATGGCCTACTCCCGCGCCGTGCTGGTGAAGCCCGGCGCGGGGCTGGTTCCGTCACCCTGAGCGCTATGGCGAACGAGGCATGAGTGCCTCCCTCAGCCGCCCCGCGAGCCGCTGGACGTGGGGCGGTTGCAAGAGCGTGTAGTGGGTGCCGGGGAGCACCTCCCGCGTCAGCTCGCCCTGGACGTGCGCGCTCCAGCCGTCATCCCCGCGCGCCGGGTCGTCGCCCGCCTGGAGCAGGAGGACGCGGCCGGTGAACGTTCCGGGACGGTGGTGCTTCAAGGCCCGCAGGTTGTGCGTGAAGACACGCAGCAGCGTGCGCCCCTCCTGCGTGGCCGCTGCCTGCTCCGCGAGCTGACCCTGGTCGAGCTCGAACAACGCGGCCACCCGGCCCGGGTCGTCCACGTCGAACGGCACCCGGTCGTCCGTCGCCGGGCTGGGGTCGATGAGGGCCACGAACTCCACGGTCTCTCCCCGGGCCTGGAGCTGGCGGGCCATCTCGAAGGCCACCACGCCTCCCATGGACCAGCCGCCCAGCCGGTACGGGCCATGGGGCTGCACGGTGCGCACCGCGGCCACGTAGAGCGCCGCCATCGCCTCCACCGAGTCGAGCGGCGGACGGCCTCCATCAAGCCCCTGTGACTGGAGCCCGTAGAAGGGCTGCTCCGGCCCCAGCTGCTTCGCCAGCGCCGCGTACGCGAGCACGTTGCCGCCCACCGGATGGACGCAGAAGAAGGGCCGTCGCGAGCCCTCGCGCTGGATGGGCACGAGCGGAGAGAAGACCTCGGGTGCCTGACGCAGCAGCCAGGCCAGCGTCTCCACCGTGGGCGCCTGGAAGAGCGCGGCCAGCGGCAGCTCGCGGTGGAAGCGCTCCCGGATGCGCGCCATCAGCTTCACGGCGAGCAGGGAGTGTCCGCCCAGTTCGAAGAACGGCCGCGTCACGCCGATGGGCCGCACGCCCAGCAGTTCCTCCCAGAGCGCCACCAGCTCCCGCTCCAGGCCGTCGCGCGGGGAGACCTCGGTGGCTTCGGAAGGACGGGCGGCCGGGGCCTCCGGGACGTGCATCCGGCGCAGCTCCTCCTCCGTCAGCAGGGGCCTTGGGTCCAGGGGCGCGTCGGGCGCGGCGAGGAGTGTCTCCAGCAGCGTGCTCCAGCGCTCCATCAGCCGCTGGACCGTGGCTGCGTCGAAGAGGTCCGTGCTGTACGTGAGCGCTCCCTGGAAGCCCTCCGGCAGCCGCGTGAGGGCCAGGTCCAGGTCGAACTTCGCGGTCGTGGTGGTGAGCTCCATCGCCGTGAGCGTCAGGCCCGGCAGCGAGGCGTCCGGATCCGGCGTGTTGTGCAGCGCGAAGAGGGCCTGGAAGAGCGGGGTGCGGCCCAGGTCGCGCTCGGGCTGGAGTGCCTCCACCAGCCGCTCGAAGGGGAGGTCCTGGTGTTCGTACGCGCCGAGCGTGGTCGCGCGCACCTGCGCCAGCAGCTTCCGGAACGACGTGTCCCGGGGGAAGCGGGCCCGGAGGACCAGCGTGTTGACGAAGAAGCCGATGAGCCCTTCGGTCTCCGCGTGGCGGCGGTTCGCGATGGGCGAGCCCACCAGGACGTCGTCCTGTCCGGCGTACCTCGACAGCAGCCACTGGAACGCGGCCAGGAGGACCATGAAGGGCGTGGCGTTCTCGCGCTTCGCCAGCGCTTCCACCGCGTCACTCAAGGCCGGTGTCAGCTGGACGGGCAACAGGGCGCCCTGTGCGGAGCGGCGGGCCGGACGCGGCCGGTCGGTGGGCAGCGCCAGCGCATGGGGCGCTCCTTCGAGCTGGCGCTTCCACCAGCCGAGCTGTCCCTCCAGCACCGGGCCTTCCATCCACGCGGCCTGCCACCGGGCGAAGTCCGCGTACTGCACGGGCAGCTCCGGCAACGGTGACGGCTGGCCCTGGCGGAAGGCTTCGTAGAGCGCCACCAGCTCGCGCACGAGCACGCCGAACGACCAGCCGTCGGACACGCTGTGGTGCGTGCAGATGACGAGCACGTGCTCCCGGGCATCCAGACGCAGCAGGGTGAAGCGCGCCAGGGGACCGGTGCCCAGATCGAAGGGACGCAGCGCCTCCGCGTCCACGCGGCGCCAGACCTCTGCATCGCGCTGCTCCGCGGGCAGGGACTCCAGGTCCTCCGTGCGCAGCGTTCCCGTGGGCGCGGGATGGATGCGCTGGTGGGGCGTCCCGTCGTGGGTCTCGAACGTCGTGCGCAGGGCTTCGTGCCGTTGCGCCAGCGCGTCGAAGGCCCGCTGGAGCGAGGGCACATCCAGCGCACCGGTCAGACGCAGCGCGAAGGGCATGTTGTAGAGCGGGCTGCCCGGCTCCAGCTGATCGATGAACCACAGCCGCTGCTGCGCGAAGGACAGGGGCGCGAGGCCGTCCCCCTGCATCCGCGTCAGTGGAGGCAGCGCGGGCATCGCGTCCGGCAGCCTGCGCGCGAGCGCGGCCACGGTGGGTGCTTCGAAGAGGGTCCGGACGCGCAGCTCCACGCCGAAGTGCGCGCGCACCCGGGCCACCACCTGCGTGGCCAGGATGGAGTGCCCGCCCAGTTCGAAGAAGTTGTCGTGACGGCCCACGCGGGGCACGCGGAGCAGTTCCTCCCAGATGGAGGCCAGGCGCGCTTCCGCGGGAGTGGCGGGAGGCTCCGAGCTTCGAGCGGGGAGCCTCGACGCATCCGGTGCGGGCAGGGCCTTGCGGTCCACCTTGCCGTTCGGCGTCAGGGGCAGGACGGGCAGGGCGAGGACGGCGGCCGGCACCATGTAATCGGGCAGGTGTCCGCGCAGGTGCTCATGCAGCGGAGCGGTGTCCACCTCTGGCGTGACGTAGGCCACGAGTCGCGCGTCGCCCGGGACGTCCTCGCGGACCAGGGCCACGGCGTCGCGGACGCCCGGCTGTGCGCGCAGCAGGGTTTCAATCTCGCCAGGTTCGATGCGGTGGCCGCGCAGCTTCACCTGGAAATCCAGGCGGCCCATGAACTCGAGCGTCCCGTCCTCGCGCCAGCGGGCCTTGTCGCCCGTGCGGTACAGGCGCGCGCCGGGCTCCGTGGAGAACGGGTCCGGCATGAAGCGCTCGGCGGTCAGGTGCGGCCGGCCCAGGTAGCCGCGTGCGACGCCCTCACCGGCGAAGCACAGCTCTCCGGGAAGACCGAAGGGCACCAGCTCCTGCCGCTCGTCGAGCACGTACGCGCGCAGGTTGTCCAACGGCCTCCCGATGACGGGCAGGGCGTGTGACGTCGCTGGGATGTCCCAGACGGTGGCGTCCACGGTGCATTCCGTGGGGCCGTAGGCGTTGAAGGCCCGAGTGCGCCGGGTCGTGGCGAGCCGCTGCCACATCACCTCGTCCAGCGCCTCACCGCCCACCAGGATGAGTGACGGCACGCGGGAGCGCTCCAGCATTCCGGCGTCCAGGAGGAGCCTCAGTTGCGCGGGCGTGCAGTCCAGCGCGTCCACCCGCTTCTCCTCCAGCCACGTGAGCATCCGCTCCGGCTCCAGCCGGAGGTCTTCCGGAACAGGGCACAGGCAGTGGCCCCCCAGCAGTTGGAGCACCTGCTCGATGGAGGCGTCGAAGAACAGGGGAGCGTTGACGCTGACGCGGAGCCCCGAGGGCTGATCCGCATAGGCGGTCCGCAGCAGCGCATGGCGCAGGTGCAGCAGCGATCGGTGCCGCACCATCACACCCTTGGGCGTGCCGGTGGAGCCGGACGTGTAGATGACGTAGGCGAGGTTCCCCGAACCCGCCGCCGGCGGCAGGTTGTCCGAAAACCTGTCCGACTGTCGGACAGGTTCGCGGTTCTTCGGCGCCGCCGCCCCGGTCTCCACAAACCTGTCCGGCTGTCCGACAGGTTCGACGGCTCCCGCCGTCGACCCGGCCTCGCCAAACCTGTCCGACTGTCCGACAGGTTCGCGGTTCCCAGTCGCTACCGGAGCCCCCTCGCTGAACCTGTCCGAGTGTCCGACAGGTTCGTGGTTCACCGGCGCTGCCGGCGGGCTTTGGCTCAGCCTGTCCGACTGTCCGACAGGTTCGCGGTTTCTTGGCGCTGCCGGCGGGCCTTCGATCAACCTGTCCGAGTGTCCGACAGGTTCGAGGGCTCCCGCCGCTGAGCCGGTTTCCTCAAACCTGTCCGACTGTCGGACAGGTTTTTCGTCGAGCCGCACCAGGTGGGCCACCTCCGGCCGCCATGCTTCTTGCAGGGCTCGCGTCGTCACCAGGACGGTCGCGCCACAATCCTTGAGGACGAACGATCTGCGCGCGGCGGGGGCGGAGGGGTCCAGCGGCACGAAGGCGCCCCCGGCCTTGTTCACCGCGAGCAGCGCGATGATGGCCTCCGCCGAACGCTCCAGGCACAGGGCCACCGTCACCTCCGGGCCCACGCCCAGCGACCGCAGGTGCCAGGCGAGCTGGTTGGCTCGGGCGTTGAGCTGCCGGAAGGACAGCGTCGTGTCTCCGAACACCACCGCGTCCGCGTCTGGCGTCCTCGCCACCTGCTCCTCGAAGCGGCCGTGCAGCGTGCCTTCGCCGTCGAAGGGCGACGTGCTTCCGGCCAGGTCGCCCAGGAGCTTTCGCCGTTCCTCTTCGGACACGAGTGACAGTCCGGACAGTGGTGCATCCGGATGCGTGAGCACCGCGTCCAGCAGCACGCTCAGGTGGGTGAGGAGCCGCGCCATGCTGGGACGCCCGAAGAGGTCCGTGGCGTACTCGAGCGTTCCCCGGTAGCCGTCCTCGCGGCGGTTCAAGTCCAGGCTCAGGTCGAACTGGGACGTGGTGCGCTCCGCAAGGGCGGCGGGGCGCACGGTGAGGCCCGGCAGCGACAGCTCCGGCACCGGCGCGTTCTGGAGCGCGAACATCACCTGGAACAGCGGCATGCGCCCCAGGTCGCGCGTCGTCTGAAGGGACTCCACCAGCCGTTCGAACGGGACATCCTGGTGCTCGTAGGCGCCCAGCGTGGTGGCGCGCACCCGCGTCAGCAGTTCCCGGAACGTCGTCCGCGCGCTGAAGCTTCCGCGCAGCACCAGCGTGTTGACGAAGAAGCCGATGAGCCCTTCGGTCTCCGCGTGGCGACGGTTCGCGATGGGCGTGCCCACCAACACGTCGTCCTGGCCGGAGTAGCGGTGCAGCACTGTCTGGAAGGCCGCGAGCAGCACCATGAAGGGGGTGGCGCCTTCCTGCTTCGCCAGGGCTTCCACCCGCTCGGATAGCGGCAGGGGCAGGTGCACCGGCACGGTGTCACCGCGCTGGGTGGAGACCGCGGGCCGGGGTTTGTCAGTGGGCAGCTCCAGCGCTCGCGGCGCTCCTTCGAGTTGCTGGGCCCACCACTCGAGCTGTGCCTCCAGGGCTTCTCCCTGGAGCCATGCGCGCTGCCAGAGCGCGTAGTCCGCGTACTGCACGGGCAGCTCCGGGAGCGCGGGCGGCCGGTCCTCACGCAGGGCCGCGTAGAGAGCGGTGAGCTCCCGCACCATCACCCCCAGCGACCAGCCGTCGGAGACGATGTGATGCAGGTGGAGCACCAGCACGTGCTCGTCCTTCGCGAGCCTGAGCAGCAGCGCTCGGATGACCGGTCCTCGCTCCAGGTCGAAGGGCCGCTGGGACTCCAGCGTCGCCAGGCGCTCCGCTTCGTGCAGCCGGGCTTCGGCGTCCTCCAGCGTGGACAGGTCCACGTGCTCCAGCGGCACGCTGGCCCGCGCGTGGATGTGCTGCACGGGCTGGCCCGCCTCCATGCGGAAGGTGGTGCGCAGGGCTTCGTGCCTTGCCATCAGCGCATCCAGGCTTCCCTTCAGCGCGGCTTCGTCCAGCGCGCCCAGCAGCCGCAAAGCGACGGGCATGTTGTAGAGGGCGCTTCCCGGCTCGAGCTGATCGATGAACCACAGCCGCTGCTGCGCGAACGACAGGGGCAACAGCGGAGGCCTTGGGGCGCTGACGAGGGGAGGCACGTGGGCGTGATGATTCGTGGCGGCGCCCAGATGCCGGGCGAGCGCGGCCACGGTGGGCGCGTTGAACAGCTCCCCCAGGGGCAGCTCCACGCCCAGTACCGTGCGGATGCGCGACACCACCTGCGTGGCCAGGAGCGAATGGCCGCCCAGGTCGAAGAAGTCGTCGTGGATGCCCACCGCCTCCACGTGCAGCACCTCCGCCCAGATGGCCGCGAGCTGGGACTCCAGCGCGTTGCGCGGGGCTTCGCGCTGGGACCCGGTGGACGTGGGCGCTTCGGGCGCGGGCAGGGCCTTGCGGTCCACCTTGCCGTTGGGGGACAGCGGCAGGGAGGGCAGCGCCACCCAGGCAGCCGGCACCATGTAGTCGGGGAGCTGCCGCTGCGCGTGTTCCTTCACCCGGTCGGTGCCATCGCTGTCCTCTTCGAGGACCACGTAGGCCACGAGCCGCTTCTCTCCGGGCACGTCCTCGCGCGCGAGCACCACGGCCTCGCGCACGTCCGGGACCTGGCGCAGCACGGCTTCTATCTCCCCGGGTTCGATGCGGAAGCCTCGCAGCTTGAGCTGGAAGTCGGTGCGGCCCAGGAACTCCAGCGTGCCGTCGTCGCGCCAGCGGGCCCGGTCTCCCGTGCGGTACAGGCGCGCTCCCGGCGTGGCGGAGTGGGGATGGGGGATGAACCGCTCGGCGGTGAGGTCCGGCAGCTGGAGGTAGCCCCAGGCGAGGCCGTCTCCGCCGACGTACAGCTCACCGGGGAGCCCCGGCGGCAGGGGCTGGAGGTGCGCGTCCAGCACCCACGCGCTGGAGTTCGCCAGCGGCCGCCCGATGGGCACCGAGCGCTCCACCGTGTCTCCAGCCCGCAGCGTGTGCGTGGTGGAGAAGGTCGTGTTCTCCGTGGGGCCGTACCCGTTGACGAGCACGGCGTCCGGCGCCATCCGCGACAGGTGCTCCCGCACGCGAGGCACGGGCAGCACGTCGCCTCCCGCCAGCACCTGCCGCACTCCCGCGAGCGTGGCGCCTTCGTGCAGGACCATCTGCTCGAAGAGGGCGGCGGTGAGCCACAGCGTGGTGACGCCCTCCACGACGAGCAGCGTGCCCAGCTCCGACAGCGAGAGCGCTCGCGGCGGTGCGAGCACCAGCTTCGCGCCATGCAGCAGCGCGCCCCAGAGCTCCAGCGTGGACGCATCGAACGCGACCGGCGCGGCCTGGAGGAACACCTGCTCCGGACCGAACGTGATGAAGCCGTTGCCCCGGACGAGCCGCACGATGCCCCGGTGGGGCACGCTGACGCCCTTGGGGCGGCCCGTGCTGCCTGACGTGAACATCACGTAGGCCAGCGCCTCCGCGGGCACCCGCACGTCCAGCGCCGTGTCCGGCTGCTTCGCGAGGAGGCCCCCCTCCGCGTCCAGCAGCACGAGGAGCCCGGCCACCGCCGGCAGCTCGTCCGCCAGCGCCTCCTGTGTGACGAGCACACCGACGCCCGCCTCCTGGAGCACCCAGGCCGTACGGTCCGCGGGAGCCTTCGCCTCCACGGGCACGTAGGCCGCGCCCGCCTTGAGGATGCCGAGCATGCCGGTGATCAGCTCCGGCGAACGCTCCACGCACAGCCCCACGCGGTCCCCGGGCCTCACTCCCATCCGGCGCAGGTGGTGCGCGAGCTGGTTCGAGCGTCGATCCAGTTCGCCGTAGGTGAGTTCACGCGCGACGTTCCCGGCCGGCATCCTCACGGCGACGGCGTCCGGCGTGCGTGCGGCCTGCTCCGCGAACAGCGCGGGCACGGAGGCGTCGCGTGGGTACTCCGTCCCGGCGCCGTTCCGGGTGACGAGCACCTGCCTCCGCTCCTCGGGAGTCAGCAGGGGCAGGCGGGTCAGCGGGGTCGTGGGCGAAGCCACCGCGGCGTCGAGCAGCACCTGAAGCTGCCGGGCCATCCCGGCCACCGTGCCGGGGGTGAACAGGGCGGTGTTGAAGTTGAGGCCTCCCGTGAAGCCCTCGGGCGCGCGGTGCAGCAGCAGCTCCAGGTCGAAGCGGATGGCGCCCGGGTCGGCGTTCATCGGCTGGAGCGTCAGGCCGGGCAGGGCGAGCGGCGGCAACGGCGCGTTCTGCAGCGTGAAGGTGACCTGGAAGAACGGCGTGCGGGACGCGTCGCGTGCCGGATGCAGGTCCTCGACGAGCTTTTCGAACGGGAGGTCCTGGTGCTCGTAGGCACCCAGGGTCGCGTCTCGCACGCGCGTCAGCAGGGTGAGGAACGTGTCGTCCTCGCGCAGCCGGGTGCGCAGGACGACGGTGTTCGCGAAGTAGCCGATGAGCGGTTCGGACTCGGCGTGGCGGCGGCCCGCGATGGGGGAGCCCACCAGCACATCATCCTGACCGGCGTAGCGGCCGAGCAGCACCTGGAACGCGGCCAGCAGCACCATGTACGGCGTGGCGCCCTCGCGCTTCGCCAGGGCCTCCAGCGCTTCGCTGGACGCCTGTGGGAGCGTGAACGGCGTCAGGGCGCCCTGGAAGGTCTGCCGGGCCGGACGCGGATGATCCGTGGGCAGCTCCAGGTGTGACGGCGCGCCTTCCAGCTGCCGCCGCCAGTAGCCGAGCTGCGAGTCCAGCACCGCGCCCTGCAACCAGCCGCGCTGCCACAGCGCGTGGTCGGCGTACTGCACGGGCAGCTCCGGGAGCGGCGCGGGGAGGTTCTGGGAGAGGGCGGTGTAGAGCGCGCCCATCTCTCGCACCAGGACGCCGGTGGACCAGCCGTCGGAGATGATGTGGTGCAGGTTCAGCACCAGCACGTGCTCCGTGGGGGACAGCTTCAGCAGCAGGGCCCGGAGGAGGGGACCCTGCTCCAGGTCGAACGGGGTGCGTGCTTCCTCGCGGGCCAGGTGGCCGGCCTCGGCGCGGCGCTGCTCCAGGTCCGGGAGGCCGGTGAGGTCCACCTGTCGCAACGGGAGCGGACCGGGCGCGTGGATGACCTGCTCCGGCGCGCCTTCGTATTCGCGGAACGTGGTGCGCAGGGCTTCATGACGGCGCACCAGCCGGTCGAAGCTCCGCTGGAGCGCGCCGACGTCGAGCGTGCCCTCCAGGAGGAGCGAGAACGGCATGTTGTAGGCCGTGTCCGCCGCGCCCAGTTGATGGATGAACCACAGCCGCTGCTGCGCGAACGACAGCGGAAGCACGGCGGGCCGGACCGCTCGGGTCAACGGTGTGAGGCCCGTGGGCTCGGCCGGCGTGGGCGCGACGGTGTGGGTGGGCGTGATGCGCCGGGCGAGCGCTTCCACCGTGGGCGCTTCGAACAGCGTGCGCAGCGGCAGTTCCTGGCCCAGGCGTGCACGCACGCGCGCGGCCACCTGCGTCGCGAGAAGGGAGTGTCCCCCCAGCTCGAAGAAGCTGTCGCGAACGCCGACCTGCGTGATGCCGAGCACCTGCGAGAAGATCTCCGCCAGGGCCCGCTCGGTGTCATCGCGTGGAGCGATGGGGCCGGTGCGGCCGGCGGTGGTGGGGGCGTCCGGAGCGGGCAGGGCCTTGCGGTCCACCTTGCCGCTGGAGGTGAGCGGCAGGGCCTCCAGGCGGACGAAGGCGGAGGGCACCATGTACTCGGGCAGCCGCGCTTGCAGGAACGCGCGCAGCCCCGTCACGTCGAGCATCCTGCCTTCCGTGCTGACGTAGGCGACGAGGCGCGGGCCTCCCGTGCCCTCCTGGCGGACGACGCACACGCTGTCGCGCACGCCCGGCCAGGACTGGACCGCTGCCTCGATGTCGCCGGGCTCGATGCGGAAGCCGCGCAGCTTCACCTGGAAGTCCGCTCGGCCCAGGTACTCCAGCGTGCCGTCGGGGCGCCACCGGGCGATGTCGCCCGTGCGGTACATGCGGGCTCCGGGCGTGGTGCTGAAGGCATCGGGGAGGAAGCGCTCGGCGGTGAGGGTGGGGCGGCGCCAGTAGCCCCGGCCCACCTGCGCGCCTCCGATGAACAGCTCGCCCGGGATGCCCATGGGCACCGGCTGGCCGTGGCGATCCAGGACGTACATCGCCGTGTTGGCCACGGGCCGGCCGATGGGGACGACTCGCAAGCCCGTGTCGCGTGGGCACTCCCATGACGTCACGTCCACGGCGGCTTCGGTGGGGCCGTAGAGGTTGTGAAGCGTGGTGTGTGGCAGCCTGCTTTGTGCACGGAGGACCAGGTCCGCGGGCAGGGCTTCGCCGCTGCACATCACCTGGCGCAGGCGCGTCAGGGACTCCAGGCCGGGTTCCTCCACGAACGCGCGCAGCATGGACGGCACGAAGTGCGCGGTCGTCACGCCCTCGCGCGCCATCAGCGCCATGAGGTAGTCCGGCTCCTGGTGTCCTCCGGGCCGCGCGAGCACCAGCCTCGCGCCCGTCATCAGGGGCCAGAAGAACTCCCATACGGACACGTCGAAGCTGAACGGCGTCTTCTGCAGCACCGTGTCGTCAGGCGTCAGGACGTAGCGCCCCTGCATCCAGCGCAGCCGGTTCACGATGCCCGCGTGCGCGTTCATCGCGCCCTTGGGACGGCCCGTGCTGCCGGACGTGAAGATGACGTAGGCGAGCGAGTCCTCACCGGCCAGGGGCACTGGGCGGGTCGTGGATTCTCGCGCGATGGTCTCCCACTGGGTGTCCAGCGAGATGACCTGCGCGGGCAACAGGGCGCGGAAGCGCTCCTGGACGAGGAGCACGGGCGCACCGGTGTCCTCCAGCATCCCGGCGAGCCGTTCCGCGGGCGTGGCTGGATCCAGCGGCACGTAGGCGGCTCCAGACTTCAGGATGCCCAGCAGTGCGACGACCATCTCCAGCGAGCGTTCCAGGCAAACGCCTACCAGCGTCTCCGGGCCCGCACCGTGCGCCCGCAGGTGGTGCGCGAGCTGGTTCGCACGGGCGTCGAGCTGTGCGTACGTGAGGCGCTGGTCCTCGAACTGGACCGCGATGGCTTCCGGCGTGCGCTCCGCTTGCGCTTCGAACAGTTGGTGGAGCGTGGCGCCTCGCGGGTACTCCACGCGCGTGTCGTTCCATCCGCGCAGCACCTGTTCGCGTGCGGCCGGGGTGAGCAGGGGCAGGGTGGTGACCGGGGCGTCCGGTGTGGCGACGACGGCCTTCGCCAGCTCGGTCAGGTGCTCCGCCATGCGCTCCAGCGTCGCGGCGTCGAAGAGGGCGGTGGCGTACTCCAGGCGGCAGCGCAGCCCATCGCGTTGCTCATAGACCTCCAGGGTCAGGTCGAACTTGGACGTCGTCACCGGCACGTCCACGCCGCCAATCTGGAGCCCGGCGCCTCCGGTCGTCTGCGCCTCCGGCACGTTGATGACGTTGAGGATGACCTGGAACACCGGCGTGCGGCTCAGGTCTCGCGGCACCTGGAGCACGTCCACCAGCTGCTCGAACGGCATGTCCTGGCGTGCGTAGGCGCCCAGGGCCTGCTGCTTCACGCGGGCCACGAGTTGCCGGAAGCCCGGAGCCCCGCCGAGCTTCGCCCGGAAGGCGAGCGTGTTGACGAAGCAGCCCAGCAGGCCCTCCACCTCGGGACGCGACCGGCCGGCGATGGGGGTGCCCACCGCGAAGTCGTCCTGTCCGGACGTGCGGGAGAGCAGCACCTGGAACAGCGCCATCAGGACCATGAAGGACGTCGCGCCTTCGCGGCGGCCCAGCGCGAGCAGGGGCTCGGACAGCTCGCGAGGCAGGTGGAACGCGTGGGCGGCGCCCGCGTAGGACTGCGCAGCGGGGCGAGGACGGTCGGTGGGCAGCTCCAGCGGCGGCGTGCCCTGGAGTTGGTCCCTCCACCAACGCCCTTGCTCGTCCAGCACCGGGCCCGTCAGCCATGTACGCTGCCACACGGCGTAGTCGGCGTATTGCACCGGCAGCGGCGGCAGGACGGACGGGACACCCGCGCTCGCGCAGGCGTAGAGGACGGGCAGCTCGCGGCTGAGGACCAGCGCGCACCAGGCGTCGGAGACGACGTGGTGCAGGAGCAGATGGAGGACGTGCGTGTCGGGAGCCAGCCGCAGCAGCAGTGCGCGCGCCACGGGGCCCGTGTCCAGACGGAAGGGCGTGGCGGTGTACGCCTGGCAGCGGCGAAGCATGGCGGCTTCCCGCGCTTCGGCCGTGGCGCCGGGAACATCTTCGAACTCCAGGGGAAGGGTGCCGGTCGCGTGGATGACCTGCACGGCCCCGGTGTCGCCCAGCGCATAGGTGGTGCGCAGGACCTCATGACGCTCCACGAGCGAGTGGAGCGCCGTCTGGAGTGCGCTGACGTTCAGCGTCCCCGTGAGCCGGAAGATGATCGCGTTGTTGTACGCGGTGCTCTCCGGCTCCAGCTCCTGGAGGTACCAGAGGCGCTGCTGCGCGAACGACAGAGGCAACGGTTGGTCGCGAGGCGCGCGAGGAATCGCTTGGAGAGCACCGGCCGCCACGACCTTGGACCCTGTAGATGCCGCGCGAGGGTCAGCGGGGGAGGCCGAAGTGACGGCAGTGCCTGTCGCAGGGAGCTGCACCGTGCCTTGCGTGGCGTCCGACGCCGTCGTTGTTCCGGCACCAGCGAGTGTGCCGGGGGCAGCCGGACGCGCTCCCGCTGCCGCGTGCACTGTCAGAGCCGAAGCATTCGCTTCGGAAAGCGCAGGGCGCGCTGAGGGCAACTTGAAACCAGGAAGGTTCACGGCCTCGACGCGCCCGTCCGCGCGCAGGCGCACGGCGCGGCCCGTGCGGTACAGGCTCGCGGATGCGTGCAGCGGATGCGGCACCAATCGGTCCGGCGCATCCCCCTTCGCCCGCCACAGCGCGATGGGCAGCCCCGCTCCGGACAACGCCAGCTCTCCCACGACGCCCGCGGGCACGGGCGCCCCCGCCGCGTCCAGCACCCAGACGTCCAGGCCCGGAGGCAGCTTCTCCTCGGGCGCACGCGGCAACAGGCCGCCATCCCGGGCCTCTCCCGCGATCAGCACATCGCCGCCCGCCGTGCGCTGGAGCGCCGACGCCAGCTCCTCCGACGCGTTCTCCAGGACCCACGCCCCCACCGGGGCCAGGGCCTCGCGCGCTCCCGTCAGGTCCGTCAATGCACGGGCCAGCCGGGCCGTGGTGTTCACCAGCACCGCGCCGGACTGCTTCGCCAGCGACAACAGCTCCCCGGCATCCGTCTCCTGCTCGCCGAGCACGCGCCGCGAGTGGGACGCCGCATCGGCGGCCACTGCCTCCCTCGCCCTGGCCAGGCGCCGGAGCCCTTCCAGGACGACCGGCGTCTCCAACCCGAAGTCGATGAGGCACGTCACCTCATCCACATCCGAGGCCCGCACGTCGCGCAGCCGCTGGATGCCGCTCTCCACCGTGCCGATGAGGCCGGTGCCCTTCGCGTGGTGCTCGAAGGTGTGCTCCAGCAGCGCGTCGATGTCCTCTCGGGACACCTTGGCGATCTCTCCCTGGTACCCCTGCGCCGCGAGCAGCGACGCCGTGATGTCCGCCGAGCTCCGGAAGTACGCCAGCAGCGGCTTGCGCACCTGCCGCAGGACCTCCGCCTCGTCGTCGCCCAGGTAGGTGTGCAGCATGCACGTGATGTGGCCCCGGCCCGGGTGGCCGTTGCGGCGCCATGCCTCGCGGTAGAGCGCCACCTTCGGCTTCAGCTCCTCCAGCGAGTGCGCGAAGAGGCCCGTGAGCACGCCCGCGCCCAGCTCGCCCGCCAGCCGGAAGGTCTCCGGGTTCGCGGTGGCGGTGAGCCACACGGGCAGCTCGCGCTGCACCGGCTTCGGGCGCAGGCCCACCTCCACGGTGACGCCGTTGCCGCCGGGACGGCGCAGGCGCTCGCCCCGCCACAGGCCTCGCAGTGTCTCCAGGTGGCGCAGCAGGATGTTGCGCCGGTCCGCGTAGTTGCCGGGCGCGAAGATGAAGTCCTGCACGTGCCAGCCCGTCGCCACGGACACGTCCACGCGGCCCTGCGACAGGTTGTCCACCACGGCCCACTGCTCCGCGACCAGCAGCGGATCATGCAGCGGCAACACCACGCTGCCGGATCGCAGGCGCAGGTTGCGCGTGACGGACGCGAGCGCCGCGGAGACCACCGCGGGCTGCGGGTAGATGCCGCCAAACGAGTGGAAGTGACGCTCGGGCGTCCAGATGGCGGAGAAGCCATTCGCGTCCGCGAACTTCGCGCCCTCCATCAGCAGTTCGTACTTGGGCCCGGTGAGCGAATCCTCGTCGTTGGCGAAGTACGACAGGCTGACCTGGAGCGGACGCGTCTTCTGCTCGCCCGAAGCCTCGCGGCGCGACGTGGAGGCCTCCGAAGGGAACAGCACGCGCAGGCCGCGGGACAGGGCCCAGAGCGCTTCCAGCTCGGGCTTCTGGGGAGCGGGTTCGGAGGCGGCGAGCCAGGTGGTTCCCGGCGCCGGACGCAGCCGCGCATCCAGGCCCGCGAAGAAGCCCGTGAGCGACGTGTGGCTCAAGGCCCACGCGGGCTGGCCCGCGCCCATGGGCAGCAGCCACGCCAGGGACTCCGGCGAGGGGAGCGCGAGCGTCTCTGTCACGGGCGACCCGTCACCCAGCTCCTCCTCGACGTGCAGGACGCGCGAGGACTCCAGACGCGCGGACGTGAAGAGTCCGCGCCAGGTGACAAGCCAGGGCGCGACGCTGCCCTCCACGGCGTAGACGGCCAGCGAGTCCAGGTCGGTGGGCCCGAGCGCCACCGGCGCGCCCCCGGCCTCCAGGACACCCCACAGCGCCGCCAGCTTCTCCGGCGACGCTCGGAGGCAGAGCGCCACGGGCTCTCCCGGCCGGAGCCCCTGCTCCCGCAGCCGCAGGGCGAGCCGTCTCGCGCGAGAGGCCAGCTCCCGCCAGGTCCAGGTGCGTCCGGCCTGCTGTACGGCGACGGCGTCCGGTTGCCGCAGCGCGTGTTCACGCAGCCTCGCGGGCAGGACGGGGGCCTGCGTGACGGGCGGCGGAACGGGCCATGACTGGCGCTCGGCCTCGGTGGCCAGCGGGAGGCGGGAGAGGCGCTCCTCGGGCCGGGCCAGCGCCGCGCCGAGCAGCACCTGGAGGTGCTCCAGCATCCGCCTCGCGGTGGAGGCGTCGAACAGCTCCGTCGCGTACTCCAGCGCGCCGTGCACGCGGCCGGGTTCCTCGGTGAGGATGAGCGTCAGGTCCGACAGCGTGGCGCCCCATTGCACGGGCGTGCCCGGGACTTCGATGAACGTGCCTCGCGCTCCGACGGCGGTCAGCGCGTCGCCGCCCATTTCCAGATTTGAGTGGTAGACGAACACCGTGTCCGTCATGCGCTCCCGGCCGATGTCGCGCCCGGGGACGAGCTGTTCGACCAGCAGCTCGAACGGTACATCCGGCCGCGACTGCACGTCGGTGACCTCGCGCCGCACGCGGTGCAGGAGGTCGCGGAAGCTCGGGTCGTCCCCGACGTGCGTGCGGAACGCGGCCGAGTGCGCCACGTACCCGATGAGCGGCAGCAGCTCCGGACGCGTGCGGTTGCCAATGGGCGTGCCGACGATGAGGTCCGCCTGCCCGGTGTAGCGGTGCAGGAGCGCGTTCCACGCGGCGAGCACCGTCATGTACGACGTGAAGCCCTCACTGCGCCCGAAGGCGACCAGGGCCTCGGCGAGCTCCGGCGGGAAGTCCAGCACCATGCGCTCGGAGGTGAGCGGGCAGCTCGGGGGCCGGGGCCGGTCCGTGGGGATGCCGAGCTGCCGGGGCATGCCGGCCAGCCGCTGCCGCCACCACTGCTCCTGCTCCGGGAAGCGCGCCTCCGCGAGCGACCGCCGCTGCCACGCGCCGAAGTCCGCGTACTGCACGGGCAGGGGCGCCAGCGGGGACGGACGGCCCTGGAGGAAGGCGGCGTAGAGCTGGCCCACCTCCTGGAGGAAGAGGGACGTGGACAGCGTGTCGCAGACGATGTGGTGGATGGCGCAGACCAGCAGGTGCAGGTCCGCGCGCAGGCGCACGAGCGTGGTGCGGAGGACGGGGCCACGCGCCAGGTCGAACGGGCGCGCGGCGTCCTCGCGGGCGATGTGGAGGGCGGCCTCCTCGCGTGCCTCCGGCGTGCCTTCCACCTCCACGATGGGGAGCGGGATGCGCACGTGGGGATGGAAGCGCTGCACGGGCCGGCCGTCCACGGCGTCGTAGGTGGTGCGCAGGGACTCGTGGCGCTGGACGACCTCCTGGATGGCGCGCTCCAGGACGGAGGCGTCGGCGGGGCCCTCCAGGCGCAGGACGAAGGGAATCGTGTACGCGGACAGTCCGGGGAGGTGCTGCTCCAGGCGCCAGACGCGCTCCTGCACGAAGGACAGGGG
>NZ_RAWL01001513.1:0-249 GCF_003668885.1 Corallococcus sp. AB049A
GTCGGCCGGCAGCCTGAAGAAGCGCGGCCCGCCGGCGAAGGTGCCCGACGCAAGCGCCCGGCGCGTCGCCGAGTTGGAGAAGCAATTGGCCCAGACCCAGGTGCGCCTCAAGCGCGCCGAGGCCCTGTCAAGGACCGGGGGCATGGATCGCGTGAGGGTCGGCCAAGCGGATCGCCCTGGTGAGTTCGTCAGGGAGCCGGTGCTCGAGTTCGCGGCGCTGACGAGATTGGGGTCGGCCAAGCGGATCGC
>NZ_RAWL01001514.1:0-246 GCF_003668885.1 Corallococcus sp. AB049A
TCATGCAGCCGCTTGAGACCGCGCAGCGCGGGCATCGGATCCTTCGCGACCAGAAGCGCGCGCTTGAGCAGGTCCTCCGCGCGCGGGGCGTTGCGCTGACGCTCATGCGCCAGCTCCGCCGCGCGGCCTCCTCCGTGGGAACGTCCCGCGAGCGCCCCTCGTAGAGGCGGATCAGCTCCTCGACACGGCCCGTCTTCTCCAGGGCCGCTTCGGTTTCAACGAAGGAGCGGTCGTCGGTCACACGCA
>NZ_RAWL01000154.1:0-18339 GCF_003668885.1 Corallococcus sp. AB049A
TACACCTATTAAGTCGTCGGCAGCGTCAGATGTGTATGAGAGACAGGGCGGGGATGTCTGCCTTTGCGCCAAGCTCAGCATGGCCGTGAACGCAGTGTCCATGGCTTACCGGGTAGTCCTGGAGTGCTCGGAAGGGGTGGAATTGAACCCCAGGGGCTCACCGGGGCGGTCGTGGGTTCCTGGCGCACGGGTTGCTATGAGTCATCACACCGGCCGGGCAGGGTGCCCGGCCGTGGCTCTCCGCCCGCGATGCTCCCCGAACACTCCCGCTCGCCCGTGGTCCCTGGACCTCGGCGCGGCTTCCTGGCCACGACGGCTGTCCTCGCGCTGCTGTGCCAGCCGCAAACGGCAAGACGGAGTGGGCGCGCCGCTCGCCGTACGTCTATTGAAGGGCCATCCGGCCTACGATGCCGCCGGCATGACGGCGCCGCGAACGCGAGGACGGGCAGGGCTTGTCACGGTCGTGGGACTGCTGGCGCTGCTCGCGTTCGTCTATTGGCCCGTCTTCACCGGGCATCTGCTCGCGGGAAGGGACCTGTTCCGCATCTTCTTCCCGGACTCGGCCTTCCTGCTGGAGTCGCTGTGCGCGGGTGAAGTGCCTTTGTGGAACCCGTACCTGCGCCTGGGGCAGCCGTTCGCGGCGACGCTCTACTCGCAGGTGTACTACCCGCCGCGCTGGATCGCCGTGCTGTTCGGGGGGCCCATCGCGTCCATGACGCTGATGCAGCTGTTTCACGTTGTGCTCGCGGCGGTGGGCGTGTCCCTGCTGTGCCGGAGGCTGCGCGCGTCGTGGATCGCGGCGGCCATCGCGGGCGCCGCGTTCGGGCTGTCCGCGATGATGACCCGGCTGGGCCTCCAGCAGAACCTGGTGGACGCCGCGGCCTGGAGCGGCTTCATCCTGAGCGCAGCGTATGACGCCACCCGCCGCCCGGGACGTGGCCCCCTGGCGCGGCTGGCCGTGTACGGCGCGCTGTCCCTCTTCGCCGGCTCTCCGGAGACGACGCTGTGGCAGGGGATGCTCGCGGTGCTGGTGGCGGCCTTCGCGCCACGACAGGAGAAGCGGGCCCGCGTGCGTTCGGTGGCGCGCGTGGCGGGAGGCTTCGCGCTGGCAGCGGTGCTCGCGGCGGTGGCGCTGCTGCCCACCGCCGAGTTCGCGCGAAACTCCCTGCGCCTGGATGACGCCTGGAAGTGGCGGCTCGTCTGGTCCGTGTCGTGGCCGCAGGTGCTGTCCGCGCTGTGGCCGTTCGCGGACTGGCCGCGGGGCAGCTACTGGGGCGACGACCAGTGGTTCATCCTCAGCCTCTTCCTGGGGACGCTGCCCTGCGCGCTGGCCATCCTGGGCGCCGTCCGGGGACCCCGGCGGGTGCGGGCCTTCACCGTAGGCGCGCTGCTGCTCCTGGCGCTGAGCCTGGGCCGGCACTTCGCGCCCTCGGCCTGGGTGCTGCTGCACGTGCCGCCGTTCTCGCTCTTCCGCTACCCGGTGAAGTACTTCGTGGGCGTCGCGTTCTGCGTGGCCGTGCTGTCCGCCTTCGGAGTGGACGCGCTGGGCCGGCTGACGCGGCGCCTGCGCCCCTCACGTCTGCGCGCGGCCGTGGCCCTGACAAGCATGGTGGGCGCCATGGCTGTCATTGGCCCCATGGCCCGCCTCCTGGGCATGCGCGCCTCCGCCGATGCGGGCGCCCCGTGGGTGCCCCTGTGGCTGGGTTTGGTCGTGCTCGTGGTGCTCTGGCCGCGCGGCGCCTTCACGCGTCCACGCCGGGTGCGCCAGGGCATCGCGCTGCTCGTGGGGCTGGAGATTGCGGCGTCCCACGCGGTGCTGGAGCGGCCGAAGTACACGCCGCTGCAAGCGCTGCTGCGGCCCTTCTCCCTGCGTGTCTTCCTGCCCCAGCCCTACGCGGGCCGCATCAGCGTGGACATCCAGGGCCCGGAGGACCCGTCGCGCGTGGGCAAGGGGAACACCATCGAGCGCAGCCGCGAACAGCTCATGCCCAACCGCTTCGTGGAGGAGCGCCTGCCCGCGCTGGAGGGCTTCGGTGCCCCCGAGCCCCGGTACACGGACGTCTTCCACGACGCGGGCCTGCGCACCGTCTTCGACCTCACGGGCGTCACCCACTACCTGCGCCACGGGCCGCCGCCCTTCGACGACCTGGAGCTGCTCAACACGGCGGAGGACGGCACCACCCTGTCGCGCTCGCGCACCGCGATGCCTCGCGCGTTCCTCGTCCAGCGGGCCCGCGTCGTCACGGATGAACAGGCGCTCGCGGCTGTGGAGGATGCCTCCCAGCCCTTCCGGCACACCGTCTTCCTCGCCACGGGGGAGCCGCTGGAGCGGCCCGCGTGCACGGGCAGCGTGGAGTGGGTGCGCCAGGGCGCCCGGCATCTGGAGCTGAAGGTGGACGCCTGCGACGACAGCTACCTCGTCGTGTCCGACAGCCATTACCCGGGCTGGACCGCGACCGTGGATGGACAGGATGCGCCCATCCACCGGGCGGACCTGGCGCTGCGCGCCGTGCGCATCCCTCGCGGCGTGCACACGGTCCACTTCGACTACCGCCCGCTGAGCTTCCGTCTGGGGTTGGCCCTGTCGGTGCTCGGCTGGCTGGGGCTCATTTCATGGGCCGCACGACGCGGAAAATCTTCCTCGCGATGATCCGGTCGCGGGCCTGCTCGGTGATGCGCGTGGACTTCACCTGCAGGTAGATGGACGGGTGGTCCGAGTAGAACTTGCCCTCGGACTTCAGGTGCCGCGAGCCGCTGGTGCCCATCAGGCCGTACATGCCCTGGCCGACGAACTCCAGGTGCTCCGTGTCCGCCTGGTAGTAGCCCATGTAGTGGGCGTTGCCGGAGGAGTTCGAGTACTGCTGCAGGAAGAGCGGGATGGCCTCGGGGCTCTGGTGGGGCAGCATGTACGTGGGCCGGGACTCCGGCTGGCCGTCGAAGAAGACGCCCCGGCTGCCCTGGGACGTCTCTTGAAGGTCCATGTTGAAGTCGCCCACCATCACCTGGATGCCCTCGGCCACGCAGAAGGCCTGCAGGGCCTTGTGCTCCACCCCGCGCTCCTGCGCGTTGGAGCCGGTGAGTGACGCGCGCAGGTGCACCCCGGCCACCGTCACGCAATGGCCGTACCGGTTCCCCAGCGTCACCTTGAGGATGTACTCGTCCTTGGCCTTCAGCTTCGCCTGGATGGACGCCGTCTTGCGCGTGACGGTGGTGGCCTCCAGGTAGAAGCCGTCCTCCTTCGTGTTGTCCACCTGCCGGTCGATGTCCTCCCGCAGGTAGAGGGCGATCTCGTTGACGTGCTTGATGCCCTTGACCGTCGAGTTGTCGATGAGGTGCTTGCGCACGTAGGACATGCCCAGGCCGGACAGGCCGATGCGGTCCGGGAAGGGCGAGCCGGTGGGGTTCTCCGACAGGAAGATGAAGACGGGGTAGTGCTTGTAGCCGCGCAGGTTGCGCTCGATGCGGTTCTTGCGCCGGTCGCTCCACTGGGACGTGTCCGCCGCCTGGGGGCCGTTGCTCTTCAGCCAGGACTGGTAGTTGTCGTCGTAGTCGGAGTCCGGGTTGTACACGTTGCGGATGAGGTCGCACTCCTGCTGCACGATGTCCGCGAGCTTCGCCGCGATGTCCGGCCCCGCCAGGAAGTCGCTGGCGGCCATGCCAGGGACCAGCGGGTGGGCCAGGTTCGCCCCGTCCACCCGCGCCCCGGTGTCATCGAACGACGCGCTCAGCCCCTTCACGCCCTTGGTGGTGTTGGCCTTGTAGAACTTCTTCGCGGCGTCGAAGGGGATGAACAGGATGGAGATGCGGGGGAGCGTCGCGGTGTCGATGCCCTCGTCGAATTCGCGCTTCGGCATGGCGGACCCCCGGCGTGCGTGAGGGCGACTCTACTTCCAGGAGCAGCCCTTGATCTTCTTGCAGAAGGCTTCGTTGGTGGCCTTCTCGCAAGCGATGGCCACGCCGCCGCACATGTTGGACCCGAACATGTAGGCACAGCCAGGCTGGCTGCTGCAGTACATCTGGGAGAAGACGCCACAGAAGTTCGCCTTGCCCGTGCAGCGGCCCGCGCCCTGGGACGCGGTGGCGTCCTTGTCCGGCGTGGCGGCCGTGCCCGCGTCCTGGCCCTCCACCCCGGCGTCCGCCTTCGCCGCCGGCGCGGGCTTGGACTTCTTCGCCGGGTCCGCCGCGTGGGCGGGAGCCCCCAGCAGGGCCGCCGTCACCGCGAACGCCATCAGGAGACCGACACGCTTTCCGTGCTGCGCCATGTTGCTGTCCTTTCGCTGTGGAACCGGCCCGTCCCCCGCCATAACAGTCCACGGGCGAGGGAGTCAGCGGCGTGCAGCATGCCCGCCTGTCCGCACGGGAGTCGAGCGGCCGCGCGCCCTTCAGCGCAAGGGGAGCAGCTCCCGCGCCAGTTCGATGAAGGCCCGCAGGGGACGCGAGGCCCGCGCCCGGTGGGGGTAGTAGAGGAAGAGGCCGGGGACGGTGGGGGCCCAGTCCTCCAGCACGGGCTTCAGCGCGCCGGAGCGCAGCGCGGGGGCCGCTTGGATCTCCGCCAGGTAGGTGAGCCCCAGCCCCGCGTGCGCCATGTTGAGGAGCAGCGCGGAGCTGTCCGACGTGAGCGGCCCCTTCACGGGTACGGCGAGCTCCTTGCTCCCCTGTTCGAACTCCCAGTGGTAGGGCAGTCCTGTCGACGTGCGGACGCCCAGGCAACGGTGCTTCGCCAGGTCTCGGGGATGCCGGGGCGTCCCGTGCCGTTCGAGGTACGCGGGCGCGCCCACGACGAGGAAGCGGAAGGCTGGCGTCAGGCGCACCTGGACCATGTCGCGCTGCACGGCTTCCGTGAGCCGGATGCCGGCGTCGTAGCCCTCCTTCACGATGTCCACGAACCAGTCCTGAACGGACACGTGCACCTGTACCTGCGGGTACGCCGCGGCGAAGCGCGGCAGCACCGGCTCCAGCACGAGTGACACGGAGAAGGTGGGCACCGACAGGCGCAGCGAGCCCGTCACCTGCGACGTGTCCCCGGCGGCCAGGTGTTCGAGCGCCGCCAGAGCGGACTGGAGCCCCGGCGCTGCTTCGTCCAGGAGCCGCTGTCCCGCGTCGGTGAGGGACACGCTGCGCGTGGTGCGCGCGAGCAGGGCCTGCCCCAGCTTCGCTTCCAGCTGGCGGACCGCCTGGCTCACCGCGGACGAGGACACGCCCAGCTCCTTCGCGGCCTGGCTGAAGCTGCGCCGGCGGGCGACGGTGACGAACACGGTCAGGGCGTTGAGGGGTGTCAGGGCCATTTCGAAGAAAGTCTAAACAGTCCCTGCAACTTCCGCGTCTTCAGCTGGAGGCCGCCGGACGGCACCTTGTGCGCATCCAAACGGGAGGACGCACTCCATGACGACGACCGGTCGAATCGATTCGCTGGCGCAGTACCACCTGCTGGGCCGCAGCGGCCTGCGGGTGAGCCCGCTGTGCCTGGGCGCCATGACCTTCGGCACCGAGTGGGGCTGGGGCAGCCCCAAGGACACCGCCCACCGCATGCTCGCGCGCTATCTGGAGGCGGGCGGCAACTTCGTGGACACCGCGGACGGCTACACGGGCGGCTCCAGCGAGGCCATCCTCGGGGACTACTTCGCGCAAGCCGGTGGCCGCGACCGCGCGGTCCTCGCGACGAAGTTCACCATCAACACGTCCCCCGGGGACCCGAACGCGGGTGGCAACGGCCGCAAGAACATCCGCCGCGCGCTGGAGGGTTCGCTGCGGCGGCTGAAGACGGACTACGTGGACCTGTACTGGCTGCACGCGTGGGATGGCATCACGCCCATGGAGGAGGTGATGCGCACGCTCGACGCGCTCGTGCGCGAGGGCAAGGTCCGCTACTTCGGCCTGTCGGACGTGCCGGCCTGGTACTTCGCTCGCGCGCAGACGCTGGCGGAGCAGGAGGGCTGGGAGCGCGTCGTCGCGTTGCAGCTGGAGTACTCGCTGGTGGAGCGCAACATCGAGCGCGAGCACATCCCCGCGGCGCTGGCGCTGGGCGCGTCCATCACGCCGTGGAGCCCGCTGGCGTCGGGGCTGTTGTCCGGCAAGTACACGCGTGAAGGCACGCAGGCGAAGGGCGAGGGCCGGCTGCCGTCCATCCAGGGCGGAGGCAACCCGGGCTTCGAAAAGCTCTTCACCGAGCGCAACTGGGCCATCGTGGACGTGCTGCGCGAGGTGGCGAAGGAGCTGGACCGCTCCCCTGCGCAGGTGGCGCTGGCGTGGGTGACGCGCCGGCCGGGCGTGGCGTCCACCATCATCGGCGCGACGCGGCTGGAGCAGCTGGAGGCGAACCTGCACGCGCTCGACGTCCAGATTCCCGCGGAGCTGGCCGCGCGGCTGGAGGCCGTGAGCCGTCCGGAGCTCGTCCACCCGTACCACTTCTTCGAGTCGGACTTCTTCACCGGAGGCATGTTCACGGGCGGCACCACGGTCCGCGCCGAGCCCACCTGGTTCCGGCCCGCGCCCCGGTAGGGCACCGAAGCCTTAGCGAGGGACCGCGCCGTGCCGCAGCAGCAGCGCGGCGCGGTGGATGGCGGCGCGGATGCGGACGTAGGTGCCGCAGCGGCAGACGTTGTCGCTCATGGCCGCGTCGATGTCCGCGTCGGACGGCTGCGGGTTTCTTCGCAGCAGCGCCACCGCGGCCATGATCTGCCCCGGCTGGCAGAAGCCGCACTGGGCCACGTCCTCGGCGATCCACGCCTCCTGCACCGGGTGCAGTCCGGAGGCGTCCGCCAGCCCTTCAATGGTCGTCACGTCGTGGCCCGCGATGTCGCCCACGGGGTGGAGGCAGGGACGGAAGGCTTCGCCATCCAGGTGGCTGGTGCATGCGCCGCAGATGCCCACGCCGCAGCCGTACTTGGGGCCCGTGACGCCCAGCACGTCGCGGAGCACCCACAAGAGGGGCAGGTCCGCGGGCGACTCCACCGACACCGGCTGACCGTTGAGGAGGAAGGAATGGGCCGGCATGGTCAGACTCCCTCGTCGAGGATGGGGAAGCGCGTGGGCATGGTGCCCGTTGCCCGGGCGATGGCGTTGGCCAGGGCCGCCGCCGCGCTGGGGTAGCCCAGCTCTCCCACGCCGCCCACGCGGTCGTCGGAGCGCACCAGGTGCACTTCGATGGAGGCGGGCGCGTGCTTCATCCGCAGCCACCGGTAGTCCGCGAAGCTGCCTTCGCGCACCGCCCCCGCGTCGATGTGCAGCCCGGCGCTCAGCGTGGTGGACATCGCGTCCAGCGCGGCGCCCTGGAGCTGCGCTTCGATGCCCTTCGGGTTGATGGGCAGGCCCACGTCCGCGGCGATGACCACGCGCAGCACGCGCGGCGTCCCGGACGTGACGTCCACCTCCACGAGGTGGGCGATGGCGCTGTCCCACTCCTCCAGCACCGCGACGCCTTGCGCGACGCCGGGGGGCAGCGCGCGGCCCCAGCCTCCTTCGAGCACCACGCACTCCAGCACGGCCTTGAGCCTCCGGGACGTCAGGCGCGAGCGCCGCAGCTCCACCGGGTCCTTCTGGAGCTCGCGGGCCAGCTGGTCGACGAAGATTTCGTTGGCCACGCCCACCTGGCTTGTGAAGACGGAGCGGAAGGACGCGGTGGGGATGGGGAGCGGCACCTCCGCCAGCTCCTGCGCCACCCAGCCGAACTGATAGGGCACGTGCTGCGTCAGCGCGAAGAACACCGCGCTGGTGACGTCCGGCAAGGCCTGTCCCAGCAGCGACGTGAGCAGGTCTCCGAAGCCGTGCGGGAACTCCACGGTGGGGATGGCGGCGCGGTGCTGCCAGCCGAGGATGGAGCCGCCAGGCCCCAGGGACGCGAGGATGCGGTGGTGGCTCGCGGGCCGGTAGTGCCCGTGGCGCATCTCATCGTTGCGGCTCCACATCAGCTTCACCGGCTGCCCGAGCGCCCGCGAGATGAGCGCGGCCTCCACGGCGGCCTCGGTGAAGAAGCGACGGCCAAAGCCACCTCCGGCGCGGATGGGATGCACGGTGACCCGCTGAGGGGTGAGCGCCCAGCCGAGCGCCCCGGCGACCTGGCTCCGCGCGAACTTCGGATCCTGGACACCGGACCAGATCTCCGCGGCGTCGTTCGTCACTCGCGCCACGCAACTCTGCGTCTCCATGGGCGCGTGCGCGAGGTAGGGGAAGTCGAACCTCCCCTCCACGACGCGGGTCGTGAACAGCGGAGGCAATGGCCGGGGGCCGATGGCGTCTCGCAGCCGGGTGCGGATGTTGGCGTCGGACAGGTGACTGGCCGGGCCCGGTGCCCAGGTGACCTGCAATGCGTCGCGCGCGGCGAAGGCCTGCGCGAAGGTCCGGGCCGCCACCGCCACGCCGGTCGGAAGTTGCACCACGCCCACCACGCCCGGCATGGCCCTGGCGGTGGACGCATTGAGCGACCGCACCGTGCCGAGCAGCGTGGGAGGCCGCGCCACCACGGTGGGCACCGCGTCCGGGATGTCCAGGTCCAGGGTGAAGCGCGCAGCGCCGGTGACGATGGCCCGCGCGTCGACGCGGCCCGTGGGCTGGCCGACGACGGTGTATTCGCGCGGGGACTTCGGCAGCGGGGAGACCTCCGGCAGCAGCACGCGTGCGGCGTCCTCCGCGAGCTCGCCGTAGCCGAGCCTGCGGCCGTCGGGAGCGCGCACTTCTCCCTGGGCGGTGGTGAGCGTGAGGGCCAGCACCCGCCAGCGGTGCGCGGCGGCGGTGACCAGCCGTGCCCGGGCCTCCGCGGCGGCGGCGCGGAGCGGGCCGGCCAGATAGCGCATGGAGGAAGAGAGCCCGGTGAGCTGGATGAGCCAGCGCGGATCCGCGTCGGCGGTGAGCACGTCCACGGCATCCAGGCCCGTGTCGAGCTCTTCCGCGACGAGCATGGACACGGCGGTGGTGATGCCCTGGCCCATCTCCGTGCGAGGCAGGGTGGCGATGACGCGCCCGTCGGTGCGGACGGCGACGTAGAGGTTGAGGGGCGTGTCCTCCGGGGCCGCGGACGGCTCCGCCGCCTGGGCGGAGGGCACATCGAGCGCGAGCCGCGCCGCGACCATCAGCGTGGGCGAGGCCACCAGCCACGTGAGGAACTTGCGGCGGTCGAGTCCGCTGGGAGGAGGGGCTGCGTCCGTGGGCAGCGTGTCAGCCATGGAGAAAGTCTGTCACGCGGTCATGACTGGACCCAACGACCTGGCAAGCCCTGTGCGGCACCTGTCACCTGGCGCGCGGAAGCATCCGGGACAGGACCCTGGAGGGGCCTGGAGCGCCGTGCTGCATGCGTTCAGCGTGCGCCCTGGACCGCTTCCCTGTGCGCCGCAAGGCGGATGTCGGGGCGTGCTGGCACGCCATCGCCCCGGTGGATCTGACTGGCCCTCGGCTCGCTGTTGAAGGCGCGGAACCACTCCGGCCGTTGCTCAAGAAGGTACTTGTGGAGCAGGCCGAAGAACTTCGTGATGGCGCGAGCCTCGTCTCCGCGCTCATCCGCGTAATACTTCCGGTGCCATCCCTGACCCGGAAACTCGCCCGTCTCTCTCAGCCAGACGAAGAAGGCCGTGGCCTCGGGGTCCTCTCCGGTGAGTTCACGCTGCGCGTTCCTGAACCCGTGGATGTACGCGTCCAGCCGCTCGATGCGAAGCCCGTCGAGCATGTTGTCCGTCTCACGGCCGACGCCAATGAAGAAGCACCAGTGAGGCGGCTCTTCCAGGCTGATTCTGTAGAGGTGCCTCAGGAGCATGGCGGCATCATGCCCAAGGCGCCTGGGGACGACTTCCTGAAAAGCTGTCCGACAGTCGGACAGGTTTTTTGCTGCCTCTCCCCGGGGGCGGGATCCGGGCGGGACCTGCACGCGGCTTCAGGCGATACTGGCAGCCGGTGCCCCAAGGAGGCGGGGGCGAGGACAGCGGTCATGCGCAAGTGGCTCATCGGTGGAGTGGCGGTCCTGGTCGCGTGCGGCCTCGTGTTGTTCTGGGCCCTGCGCTCCCGTGGACCGGCCGCGCCGGAGCGCACGGACGCCCCGGTCGCGAGCAATCGCACCCCGAGCCCCGGAACTGCGCATCCCGAATCCGTGGACGGGGGTTTGCTCCCGGCGCAGCGGGCGCCGAGCAAGGTGGCGGGCATCCTGGACGTGGAGGTGCTTTCCGGTGGGAAGCCTTCACTCGAAACCACCGTGCGGCTCTACGCACCGGGCGAGCGGGCCTCCGCCTGGACACTGATGGACTTCGGTCTCACGGACGCGGCGGGACACGTCCTGCTCGCCTCCGGTCCTGGCCGCTACCTGGTGTCGGTGCGCGCGCCGGGCCGGGCTCCCATGCTGCGCGCCGTGGTCCGTCCTCTGGGTGAGTCACGCACGGCCGTGAGCATCGCCCTGGAGCCCGCGCAATCCCTCACGGGCCGCACGGTGGTGCGCGGAACGAATGAGCCACTGCCGCTCGTGGAGATCGCCCTCACGGCGCACGGCCGCGAGCTGGAGACCTGGGAGCACGCGGAGTCCCCCGTAGAAGAGCGCGTCTATGCCACGAGCGACGAGCGGGGGAACTTCCGCATCGACGGACTCGCCCCGGGGACCTACCTGCTGGAGGCCCGCGCCCCCGGTTATGCGCGCGTGGTGCTGAGCCGTCTTCGCATCCCCACGGACGAGCCGCTGACGCTGGCGCTCCGGCTGGCGAGCGTCATCGAGGGCTTCGTCGTGGACTCGAAGGGACAGCCGGCCGCGGACGCCGAGGTGCAGGTCGGCGGCAATCCCTCCCAGGTGGTGACGACGGGCGCGCAGGGTGGCTTCTCCGTGGAGGTGGAGCCCGGCTCCCATCCCCTGTCCGCCCGGCGCGGCGAGGAGTCCGGCTCGCTCGACCTGCCAGTGCTCTGCGTCGCGGGCAGCACCGTGCGCGGCGTGCGCATCCAGTTGGGCCCGGGCGCGGTGCTGGAGGGCCAGGTCGTGGAAGAGGCCGGCGGAGCTCCCGTGGCTGACGCGCGCATCGAGGCCACCCTCTCCGGAATGGACGCGGCGTCCGGCGTGGCCATGTCGGACGCCGAGGGGCACTTCATCGTCCAGGGGCTTGCTCCCGGCAGCTACGACGCGAAGGTCACGGCCCTGGGCTACGAGCCCGTCATCCGCCGGGGCCTGACGCTCACCCAGGGCGAGCGCTTTCCCGTGGACTTCAAGCTCTCCGGCACCTGCGCGGTGGAGGGCCATGTGCGCGACCGGAACGGAGCGCCGGTGGCCGCGGCCCACATCACCGTCCACAGCTGGGGCAAGGGAACGGGAATGTCGGCGAACCCCATCGACGCCCGCACGAACGCGGACGGCTACTACCGCGTCGTGGGACTCGCCGCGGGCCGCCTGGCCATCTCCGCGCGCAGGGATGGGACGATGGCGGGCACCCTCGAGACCGTCGCCGTGGAGGCGAACCGCACGGCCCGGATGGACTTCACCCTGGAGGGCTCGGGGACCATCGAGGGCAGGGTGCGCGCGGCGCGTGACTCCCTCAAGGAAGGGCGGCTGGGGGTGACGGCCGTGATAGCGGATCGGTTCGCGGACACGCCGCTGGTCAGAGGTGATGTCCCCGTGAGCGGGGAGGGAGTCTTCCGGATGACCATTCCCGCCGGCGAATACCAGGTCCTGCTCGCCGAGCGCGGCCGATTCATCAAAGGCAAGGAGGAGCAGGTGCGCGTGGAGCCGGGACGGACGGTCCAGGTCGAGTTCACCTGGGAGGAACCGCCCGCGGAGCGCGCGTACCGGGGCGTCGTCCTGGAACCGGATGGTTCGCCGTCACCCCGCGCCATCATCACCTTGACGATGGCGGACGGCTTGAACCTCCCCATGGCCATGCTCCCCACCGACGAAGAGGGGCGCTTCGCCATTCCCGTCAGCGGCATGGAAGACGCCACCTCGAATGGCCGGCTGATGCTGGGCGCGCGCAATGGAGGACGCTCGTGCGAGCCCGTGCCCGTCACCCCCGAAAAGGAGGTGGTGTTGCGGCTGAAGCCCGCGGCCTTCCTCCGCGGCCGTGTGGTGCGCAAGGGAGAGCCTGTTCGCGGCTTCACCCTGACACTCCAGCTTCAGAAGGGCTTTCTCCCCGAGGGGAAGGGGACCGGGCCCCTCGAGTTCTCCGGAGACCGCTTCGAGTTGCGTGATGTTCCCCCCGAGCCGGTGAAGCTGACGGCGCGCACGTTGGACGGCTCCGTCGGCGAGGCCACGGCCTCTCCCGGCACGGGCTCGGTGCTCGAAGTGGACATCCCCCTGAAGGCACCCGCCACCGTGCGGGGCCGCGTGGTGAGCGGGCCCACCAAGGCGCCCGTCTCCTCCGCGTTCATCCGCTTCGAAGAGGATCCACCCTCGCCGAATCACGCTTCCAACACGGAAGGCCACTTCACCCTCGACGGCGTGCGCGCGGGCGAGCGCGTCCTTGTCATCACAGGAGGCCCTTCCGAGGGGCAGCGGCGCCTGCGGCTCACGGTGAAGGAAGGCGAGGTGCTGGACCTGGGCGACGTCACCCTGGAGGTGGCGCCGCCCACGCCTTGAGGCCCCTTCAGCCGGCCCCGCGCCGCCAGCCGGGGAGCGCGCCCTCTCGCAGCGCCTCCGCCACCGCCACCGCGCAGGCGAAGCTGGTCGTCATGGGTACCTGCATCCAGCGGCCACCCATGTAGAGCTTCACCTCGCGCTCCTTCACGACGTGGTCCACCTTCACGTCCGCGCCCACGCGCTCCATCAGTGCGGGGTCGCCCACGGACACCACCGACTCCAGCTGCGCGGGAAGGGTCGGCTCGCCGCCCGCGGAGGAGGCGATGAGGGCACCTCGCGCCGCCGCGCGGTCCACCAGCTCCCGCATGGGCGTCTCCAGCGCGCGCTGGAACGTGCCCAGGCTCAGGTTGAGCACGTCCACGCCCACTTCCTCCAGCATCCACCCCATCGCCTCCACGAGGCACAGCGAGTGGCCGCGGATGTTCCGGTCCAGGACGCGCGCGACGTAGACCTCCACGTCCGGCCAGGGACGCACCTGGTCGTAGAGGATGCTCAGGACGGCCGTGCCGTGCCCGTGCGTGTCCTCCAGCTCATGGGTCTCCGTGCCGGACCGCCACGTCTCCAGCTCCTCGCGCTCGTACTCGCGCGCCTCCAGCACCTGCGCGTCCAGGTCGAGCGAGAACGAAGCCGCGCCCGCCAGGTGCAACCCGTGCTCGCGCAGGAAGGCCACCTCCACGCCGCTGTCGATGATGCCGACCTTCTTCACGGAGCGGTGCCTCCCGGCCCCGAAGGCCGCCACTGCTGGAGCTGCCGGAACACATAGGTGCCCAGCGACACGGACTCCGTGCGCGGCGGGACGGCGTCCGGAACGGACACGGTCAGGTGCACGAGCGAACCCGCCAGCGCCATCCCCGCGCCGAGCACGATGATGAGCAGGGCCGTGAGCATGCCGATGCGCCGCACGACGAAGAGGCCCGCGTGGTCGGGGTCCTCCAGCAGGGGCAGGGTGGGACGTGGGGACTCGTTCGCCATCTTTCCATCCGCCGCGCTCAAGCGGCGTCCGCCTCGCCCATGCCCGCGCGGAACAGCCGCTGGTACGGAGCACACCGCGCCAGCAGCTCCGCGTGAGGCCCCCGGCCCACCAGCTGGCCTCCCGCGAGCATCCACACTTCGTCCGCCAGGGGCGCGTTGGCCAGCCGGTGCGTGATGAACAGCACCGTCTGCCCGCGCTCCCGGGCCCGCCCGAGCAGCGCCCGCACGATGGCGGACTCCGTCTCCACGTCGAGCTGGGACGTCGCTTCATCCAGCAGCAGCACCGGCGCGTCGCGCAGCACCGCGCGGGCCAGCGCCAGCCGCTGCCGCTGTCCACCGGACAGGCTCGCGCCCGCCTCGGCCACCGGCGTGTCGAAGCCCTGCGGCAGCGCGGCGAGCACGGGCTCCAGCGCGCACAGCCGCACCGCCTCCCGCAGGGCGTCCTCGCTCACGCCGGAGAGCCCCAGCGTGAGGTTGTCGCGCACGGTGCCGTGGTACAGCTCCACGTCCTGCCACACCACGGCGATCTGCCGGCGCAGGTCGGACAACGCCAGCGTGCGCGCGTCCTGTCCGTCGTACAGCACGCGCCCCCGGCCCGGCTCCTCCAGCCGCGTCAGGAGCCGCGCGAGCGTCGTCTTCCCGGAGCCGCTGGAGCCCACGATGGTCACCACCGCGCCGGGCCGGATGCGCGCGCTCACCTCGCGCAGCACGTCCTGGCCGGGCAGGTAGCCGAAGGACACGTCCTCCAGCTCCACCCCACCGGAGAGCCGCTGCGTCAGCGGGGGCGGGGGTGTCAGCGAGCGGGCCGGGTCCTGCTCCGGCGCCTCGTGCAGGTACTCGAAGAAGCGGCGCAGGTGGACGCCGCGCTGCTGAAGTCCGGTGACGAAGCCGATGGCCTCGATGACCGGCCCGCGCAGGTACGCGGCATACGCCACGAAGGCCACGAAGCCGCCCAGCGTCAGCTTGCCCTGGAGGATGAGCCGCCAGCCCAGCCAGGTGAAGAGCGCCGTCTGCGCGGCCTCCACCGTGCGCTCGAACAGCCGCAGCAGCCCCTCCACGCCGTGGGCCTTGAGGTGCGCCCGCAGCACGGAGCGCATCAGCCCCGCCGCGCGCTGGTACACGTGCGGCTCCAGCGCCAGCACCTTCGTCGTGCGGCTCTGCCGCAGCGTCTCCACCTGGAGCGCCTGGAGGGCGCCGTGCACGCCCATCACCTCCTGCCACGCGAGCCCCATGGCGCGGCCCACGACGAGCGGCACCGCCACCACGAAGGGCAGCGTGGCCACCGCCGCCAGCGCCAGCTCCCAGTGGAGCGACGCCAGGGTGAAGGGGATGACGAGCAGGAAGGTGAGCTGCGAGAAGACGAGCCGGATGAGCCCCACCACCAGCGCGATGCCCGCCTTCGCGTCGTCGAAGCGGCTGGTGAGCTCACCCACCTGGCGCCGGGAGAAGAAGCGGTCCGGCAGGTGCTGCAGGTGGTTGAAGAGGTAGAGCGACGCGGAGCTCTCCAGCTTCACCGTCAGGTACGACGAGTAGTAACCGAACAGCGCCTCCGCGACCGCCGCCGCCACCGACGCGGCGAGGATGCTCAGCACCAGCACGTGCAACAGCCCCAGGTCCTGGGGGGACGACACGTGGTCGAACAACAGCCGCGTGAGGAAGGGCGGGATGAGCAGGAGCCCGGTGATGACCGGCCCCAGGAGCGCGCTCCTCGCGAGCGCGCCCCACGCGGGACGCAGCAGCCGCAGCAGCTCCGCCAGGTAGCGCGCCGACCGCCGCAGCCCGGGGGCCTCTTCCTCCTGCATCGCGCCGCCCGCTTCCATCACAGGTGCGTGAGGACGCTCCGCGCCAGCGCGTCCGCTTCCTCGGGGATGGCGTGGACGCGCAGGCCGGTGTGCTGCTCCATCTTCCGCCGCGCCTCTTCCAGGACCTCATCCCGGACGCCCAGGAACCAGGTCTCCGTCCACCGGCTGCCCAGCAGCTTGCGCCCGCCCATCATCGCCAGGCCCACCACCATGCAGGGGACGTCGTGCTCGCGGGCCAGCAGCTCCAGGTACTCGCGCGTCGCGACCACGTCCTCCGGCTTCGTGTCCACCGACACGGTCAGCACCACCAGGCGCGGCAGGAACGTCTCGTAGATGTGCGTGGAGGCGTTGGCCCGGCGGTCCTGGCCCTGCGGCACGTAGAGCAGGCCGTTCTGCCCGCCGGTGATGACGACGTCACAGTCCTTCGCCAGGTCCGCCATGACGCGGCGCTCGAACGCCAGCCGCTCCGGGCCCTCCACGCGCAGCACGCGCGAGTAGCCCGTGTCCGAGCCCAGCAGGATGCCCGTGGGCTCCGTGGCGTGGTGGCGCACGCGCACGTGCCTGGCCAGCGCCTCGCGCAGATAGACCTGCGTGGTGAACTTGCCCTGCACCGTGTCCGTGCCGAAGACGCCCAGCAGGTTTCGCGGCGCGTAGTCCGCAGGGCCCGGCTTCGCGAGCGCGTCCTGCTCCGGCACGGCCACGCGGAAGAAGAGGTCCGGGTCCGGCTCCAGCCCGTCGAAGAGGTCGTAATAGAGGATGTCGTCGTACAGCGACACGACGGGCAACTTCCTGCGCGTGGCCACTTCCAGCAGCGCGCGGACGTGCGGCACCTCTGACTCGAAGTTGAGCGAGCAGGTGAAGACGACCGCGTCGAAGTCGTGGCGCGCGATGTCCGCCGGGTTGCTCACCACGGGCACGGACAGCTCACCGGCCTGGATGTACGTGCCCGCGTCGCTGAGCGTCACCGTGTCGTCGAAGACGACGCACGCCGGAGCCGGGCTGCGGTCGCGGAAGCGCAAGAGCGCGTAGCCTTCCTTGTTGTACTTGAAGAGGGCGGTCCGCTTGCCCGCGAGCACCTCCATCACGTGCGCGCGCGTGTACATGTGGCGGCTGCGCAGCGTGGGGTTCTGCTTGAGGGGCAGCTGCTGGTCGCCCTCCCAGATTTCCCCCAGCTTCCGGTACAGCACCTCCGGGTCGTACTTGGGATACGTGCGCGTGTCCGGCGCGATGAGCAGCGGCACGCCGTAGTCCGGCATCTGGAAGACGTGCTCGTGCCCGGAGCCCTCCACGCGCAGCGCGTAGCGGCCCTGCGGGTGCAAGAGGAAGTACTGGAACGCGACGCGCAGGCCCGCGACCTCCAGCACCTCCGCGTCCAGCGTGAGCTCCCGGCGCGCCCCGATGTTCACGCCCTCCAGCGACAGCCGGCGCAGGAGGAACGGCGGCTGCTCCTGACCCTCGGCCTTGCTCACGTGCAGGAGCACGCACTTGAAGGGGTCCACCGGGAAGGACGTGAGCAGGTCCGGTGAGAAGTCCTTCAGCCGCGACACGACGTCCTGGTAGCGCGCGAGGAACAGCGCGCGCGCCCGGTCCCGCTGCGTCGGGTCCGGAATCATGAAGAGCAGGTCGCTGCCGCTGAAGACCTCGAAGCGGCGCCACGTCTCGCGCGTCTCCGCGTCCACCGGCTGGGGCAGCTGCGCCTCCACCAGCTTGATGAGCGCGTACATCCAGGCGTTGCCCGGCGTCAGCCAGTGCTCGCTGTAGAAGTCGCGCCCCCACGTCGAATAGTAGAGCCGGGGCAGCGACGGCGGCTCTGCGGCCCGCGGGGGCTTCGCGGCCTCCACCGGCGCGGCTGGCTGCATGACGCCCTCCAGCCACTCGATGCCTTCGTGCCACCAGTGGCCGAACAGCTCCGTGTCGAACGCGAGCACGAACGTCTGCCCGTCCTGCACGAGCGAGCGGCGTGAGTCGAGCAGCTCCCAGAACTGACGCACGTGCTGGGGCACCTGCGCGCGGGCTGCCTCCACGTCGTAGAGCGCCTTCCGGCCCAGGTCGACCTGCTGGCCGCTCACCGCGTGGTACTTGAGGCCCGTCCACACGTGGCCCCGCTTGTTCGCGGGCACGGGCACGCCCAGCTCCTCGAAGTACTCGGGGCGCAGGTCGAAGCCCACGTCGCGGAAGAACTCGCGGTACACCGGGTGCGCGGGGTACGTGGACTCGGGCGACTTCCACAGGTGCAGCCCGATTCTGTAGTCGTGGACCATCACCTCCAGGTCCTCGTGGCGGAACACGCCGCTGGGGTCCTGGGGCTGGGACGCGCCAATGCCTGTCAGGCTGAGCGCGGTGCGGCGGATGCCACGGCGCTGGAGGATGCGCTCCACGCCCGGCTGGAAGGCGCACTCGGGCAGCCAGAGGCCGTCCGGCTCTCCGCCGAAGATGTCCTGGAAGGACTCCACGCCCCGCGCCACCAGCCGGTCCGCGATGGCGGGCTGGAAGAAGGGCAGGAAGTTGTGCTGCGGCGTGGAGGTCCACAGCTGCACGTTGGACGGCCGCGAGCGCCCCAGCGACGCGAACACGTCCCGCAGGGAGTGCTGGCGCAGGAACGCGAGGCTGTCCTCCACGCGCCGCAGGTACATGCCCGCGGTGCGGTGGACCCTCGCCAGCGCTTCGTCCGAGAGGGCCTGGGGGAACTTCTCGTAGCGGTTGTACAGCTCCAGCCGCGACGTGCGCTCCAGCTCGCGCGTGGCGATGCGCTGGAGCAGCTGGAGGTAGCCGGTGTAGCGCTCCTCGCAGGCGACCAGCTGCTGCACGAGGCAGGGGGTGAAGGACATCACCAGCGTGCCGGCGAAGCGCCGGGCGTCCCAGCGCTCCAACATCCGGAACAGCGGGAGGTATGTCTCCGTCAGCGCTTCGAAGAGCCAGTTCTCCGGCTCATCGAAGAGGGGCCCCTCGCCCAACACCTGCGGCATGTGGGTGTTGAGGATCAGGGTGAGGCGCGTGTTCATGAGGGGACCGCGAGACGGGGGAAGCGGGGGAGGACGG
>NZ_RAWL01000155.1:0-18330 GCF_003668885.1 Corallococcus sp. AB049A
TCTCGTTCCACTCGACGAGAAGCCTCTGCCGCTCCTCGGCCGTCATCACCTCCAGCATGGAGACACGCGCGTCGGGCTGGGCGGCAAGAGAGGAGAGAAGGACGCCGAAGTGGCCCATGAGGCGCTGGACGGTGGAGGCGTCGAAGAGGTCGGTGCTGTACTCGAGGAAGCCGGTGAGGCCCTGAGGCACCTCGAAGAGGGTGAGGGCCAAATCGAAGCGGGAGGAGTTGCCCTCCAGGGGGATGGGCTGGAAGGCCATGCCCGGCACTCGCAGCGCCTCGGCGGGGGCGTTCTGCAGGACGAGCATCACCTGGAAGAGAGGGCTGCGGCTCAGGTCGCGCGAGGGCTGGAGGACCTCCACCAGCTTCTCGAACGGGACGTGCTGGTGCTCATAGGCCGCGAGGGTGGTGGCCTTCACCTGGGAGAGCAGCTGGCGGAACGTCGAGCGCGAATCCACCTGGGCACGCAGGACGAGCGTGTTGACGAAGAAGCCGATGAGGCCTTCGGCTTCCGCATGGGTGCGGCCGGCAATTGGCGAACCCACGCTGATGTCGTCCTGGCCGGAGTAGCGCGACAGCAGCAGCTGCCAGGCCGCGAGCAGGAGCATGAAGGGTGTGGCGCCCTCCCGCTGCGCGAGGCCGCGCAGCGAGTCCATCAGCTCCACGGGGATGCTGACAGGCACGGTGGCACCGCGCCGGGACTGCACGGCTGGGCGCGGGCGGTCCGTGGGCAGCTCCAGTGCCGCGGGGGCTCCGGCCAGCTGCCGCTTCCAGTAGCCGAGCTGCGCCTCCAGCATTTCGCCCTGCAGCCACTGGCGCTGCCAGAGCGCGAAGTCCGCGTATCGCACCGGCAGCGGCGCGAGCGATGGCGCCTGTCCCGCACTGAAGGACGCGTAGAGGCTCGCCAACTCGCGGATGAGGACGCCCATGGACCAGCCGTCGGAGACGATGTGGTGCATCGTCGCGAGCAGGACGTGGGACTCCCCCGAAAGCTTGAGGAGGGCGGTGCGCAGCAGCGGCCCATGCACCAGATGGAAGGGCTGCCGGGCCTCCCGAGTGGCACGCCGCAGCGTCTCCGCCTCGCGCGCGGACTCCTCCAGACCGGACAGGTCCTCCACGGGGAGCGCCCATTCAGCGGGCGCATGAATGCGCTGGAAGGGCTGACCCTCTTCTTCGAAGAAGGTGGTGCGCAGGGCTTCATGCCGCGCCACCAGCGCCTCGAAGGCACGACGCAAGGCTTCCACGTCCAGGCGTCCGATGAGTCTCAGCGCGACGGGGAGGTTGTACGACGCGTCGTCCGGGGTCAGCTGATCGAGGAACCAGAGGCGCTGCTGCGCGAAGGAGAGCGGCAGGTGTCCTTCGGTGCGGGTCCGCGTCAGCGAGGGCAGACGCGTGCCGGTCGCGGCGCGCTGCAGGCGCTCAGCCAGGGTGGCGATGGTCGGCGCCTCGAAGAGGGCGCGAAGCGGCAGCTCTATGTCGAGCGCGGCGCGCACTCGGGCCACCAATTGAGTCGCGAGCAGCGAGTGTCCGCCCAGTTCGAAGAAGTTGTCCGTGCGACCCACGGTGGGGACGCGCAGCACCTCGCTCCAGAGGGCCGCGAGCTTTTCCTCCAACGGAGAGGCGGGTGCTTCGTAGGCGTGCGAGGCCCGGAGCACACCCGCGTCCGGAGCGGGGAGGGCCTTGCGGTCCACCTTGCCGTTGGACGTCAGCGGCAGCGCCTCCAGGGGGACGAAGGCGGCGGGCACCATGTACTCAGGCAGGTGCTGCTTGAGGTGGGCACGCAGGGCCGTCACATCGAGGGCTTCACCCACGACGTAGGCCACCAACCGCTTGTCACCCGGCGAATCCTCGCGGGCGAGCACGACGGCGTCCTTCACGGCGGGGGCAGCCCGCAGGGCGTTCTCGACTTCACCCAGCTCGATGCGGAAGCCGCGCACCTTCACCTGGGCATCGATGCGGCCGACGAAGTCCAGTTGGCCATCCGCGCGCCAGCGCACCACGTCGCCCGTGCGGTAGAGGCGAGCCCCTTCTTCTCCGGAGAAGGCATCTGGCACGAAGCGCTCGGCGGTGAGGCCTGGCCGCCCCGCGTATCCACGCGCGACGCCCACGCCACCAATGTGTAACTCACCACGCACGCCCACGGGCACTGGATGCCCATGCGGGTCCAACACGTAGACGCGCACGTTCGCCAGCGGCTTGCCGATGGAGGGCACGTTCCCATCCGCCACCACCTCACCGAACGTGGCGATGACGGTGGCTTCGGTGGGACCGTAGGTGTTGAGCAGGCGCCGCCCCGGCGCCCAACGCGCGACAACATCCGCGGGCAGGGCTTCACCGCCGGAGATGACGGTGCGCACCTTGGGCAGCCCTTCAGAGGACGTGGCCGCCAGAGCTGCGGGAGTAAGGCTGACGACGCTCAACTCCTGCTCACGCAGCAGCACGGGCAGCGGCGCGCCCGGCATCAACTTCTCCAGCGGCGCGAGCACCAGCGTGGCGCCGTTGCAGAGCGTGGTGAAAATCTCCTCCACCGACAGGTCGAAGCTGAGGCTGGCGAACTGCAACACACGGCTGCCAGGGCCAATGCCGTATGCCACCGCTTCGTGGGTGACGAGGTTGGCGACGCTGCGGTGTTCCACCGCCGTGCCCTTGGGCGTGCCCGTGCTGCCCGACGTGTACAGCAGGTACGCCATGTTCGCGGGCGTCACGCCCGTTACCGGCGCATCCGTCGGCTCCATGGCGAGCGCAGCGCGCTCCGTATCCAGGCAGAGCGCGCGTGCATGCAGTGCTTCCGGGAAGCGGTCCACCAGCGGCTGCTGGGTGACGAGCACCTGCGCGGCGCTGTCCTCCAGCATGAAGGCTAGGCGCTCGCGGGGCAGCAGCGGATCCACCGGCACCCAGGCGCCACCGGCCTTCAGGATGCCAAGCAGGCCGATGACGATATCCAGGGAGCGCTCGACGCTGAGGGCGACTCGGACCTCCGGGCCCACGCCACGACGGCGCAGGGCATGGGCGAGCTGATTGGCCCGGGCGTCCAACTGCGCATACGTCAGCTGCGTCCCTTCGAAGACCGCGGCAACGGTCTCCGGAGCGCGTCGCACCTGCGCCTCGAAGAGCGAATGCATGCAGGCTTCGGGGAAGGGCGCGCGCGTGGCGTTCCAGTCCACCAGCATTTCTTGCCGCTCGCGGGTGGTCAGCAGCGGCAACCGAGCGACAGCCTCATTCGGCTGCGCGACGACCTGCTGCAGGAGCACGCTCAAGTGCTCGGCCATGCGCGCGGCGGTGGAAGCGGTGAAGATATCGGTCGTGTACTCGAGGTAGCCCTTGAGGCCCGCGTCCGTCTCCAGCACCTGGAGGGTGAGGTCGAACTTGGCGGAGAAGGTGTCGAGTTCCAGGGCCTCCAGCTTGACGCCCTCCACCATGGCGGCGCCGCGGAAGGAGGCCTGGTAGGTGAGCATCACCTGGAAGAAGGGAGTGCGGCCTGGAATGCGCTCGGGCTTCAACTCCTCCACGAGCCTCTCAATGGGAAGCTCCTGGTGCTCCTGGGCTCCCAGCACCGTCTCTCGCACCTGACGCAGCAACGTGCGGAAGGAGGTAGTGCCTGAGACACGCGTGCGAAGCACCTGCGCATTGACGAAGAGTCCGATGAGGCCTTCCACCTCTCCGCGCGTGCGGCCCGCCATGGGAGAGCCGACGGTGACGTCTTCCTGGCCCGAGTAGCGAGCCATGAGCATCTGCCAGCCCGTCAGCAAGGCCATGTAGAGGGAGGCACCCTCCTGCTGCGCCAGGGCCTTGAGCGCGTCCGTCAACTCGCGGGGCAGCAGCACGTCATGCCGGGCACCCCGGCCGTCGCGCGTGGCGGGACGCGGGAAATCGGTGGGCAACTCCAGCGCGGAAGGCACGCCCTCCAACTGCCGCTTCCAGTAATCGAGCTGCTTCTCCAGCCGGGGACCCTGCATCCACTCGCGCTGCCAGACGCCGAAGTCCGCGTACTGCACGCCCAGCGGGGGCAGGGGCGCCGCCTGGCCTCTCGCGAGCGCTCCGTAGAGCAGCGCTACCTCGCGCACCAGCAGCGTCATGGACCAGCCGTCCGAGACGATGTGGTGCACCACCACGACGAGCAGGTGCTCCGCCGGCGCGGACGTCAGCAGCAGTGCTCGCAGCAGCGGGCCCGTGGAGAGGTCGAAGGGCTGCGCCGCGGCTTCGCGCGCCAGGCGCCACGCTTCCTCCGGCGGCGAGCCCGTGAGGTCCTTGCGCTCCAGCGTGAGCATCGGCTCGGGAGACACCACCTGCACGGGCCCGGAGGCATCCTCGCGGAACGTGGTGCGCAGCACTTCATGACGGCGCACCACTTCGCGCAGCGCGCGCTCCAGCACGGCCACGTCGAGCGCACCCTCAAGACGCACCGCCATGGGCACGTTGAAGAGGGAGGTCCCAGGCTGCAGCTGATCAATGAACCAGAGGCGCTGCTGGGCGAAGGAGAGGGGCAGGGGCCGGGAGCGGTCCTGCACCGGGATGAGCCCTTGAACGGAGTTGCCGGCGACGGCCTTCTGCGCGGCCATCTTCTTGAGCAATTCGGCGCGCTTCTCCGGTGACAGGTTGGCGATCCGCTTCGACAGCTCGTGGCTCATCTCATGTACTCCGCGCTCGGGGACGCCACTGCGCACGAGCACCACCCGGGGCGGTGATCCTCGTGAGCACTTCGACTGCTGCTGATGCTGGGTTGCCGTTCTGCGCCGATCTCCCGGGAGAAGCGCGGCGGTGGGCAAACTCGCGGTGGTTACATTATTCCGTATCGACGTGACGTGTCATGAGGGCGCCTCGGCGCTCCTGGGACGCAACCCGGGGATGAATGAATCCTTGTGTTTACAGACCCCACCCTAGGCGGTGGCTCTGACGTCGATGCGTCCCCTGATTCAAATGCCGGATCTCAGGTCCGGAGGCCCCTGGGAACTGGAGCCTCCAAGAAACCGAGAAGTTGATCCGGACAGCGTCTGAATGCTCAGGCGCGGGACTCAGCTGCCCGTGGGGGCTCGAGGCTCGCTGTCCGACGCGAGGCCGAGGATCGCACGCAGCCGCTCCACGACGGCCCCGAGGTGCGGGTCCTGTAGCAGCTCATGGTGGCTGCCGGGGACGTCGTGCACCTCCAGGCCGCCTCGGACCAGGGGCTCCCAGCCTCGGTGGCGGGGGAGCCCGGTCGCGGGCTCGCTGGCGCTCAGCAGCAGGGCGGTGCCGTCGTACGGCGGGGGCACGTACTTCTCCTGTGCGAAGAGGTTGGCCTGGAAGACCCGGAAGAGGGCCCGCAGCTGCGTGGCCCCGGAGTGCGCGTCGAGGATGCGCGCTCGGAGCCCTTCCTGGAGCAGGTGGTCCAGCATCGCTTCGTCATCCCCGTCTGCCAGGGCTTCGGCCGTGACGGAGAGCTCCTGGCCGAAGGCGGTGGCCGTCGTCTGGGCGAAGGCGATCCGGATCCGGGCTTCGGAAGAGAAGCGAGGAGCCTGTTCGGAAGGTGGAGTGAGGCCCGGCACGTGGGCGTCGATGAGCGCGAGCAGGTCCACGGCTTCGCCGGCCTCGCGCAGGCGGCGGGCCATCTCGTAGGCGATGACGCCTCCGAGCGACCAGCCTCCCAACTGATAGGGGCCGTGCGGCTGCACCGTGCGGAGGGCTTCGATGTAGAGGCTCGCCATCTCCTCGATGGACTCGGCGACAGGGCGCCCGTCGAGGCCGCGGGACTGGAGTCCGTAGACGGGCAGTGACGGCCCCAGCCTGCGCGCCAGCTCCGAGTAGGCGAGGACGTTGCCGCCGCCCGGGTGGACGAGGAAGAGAGGCCGGTGCCCTGGCTCTCCTCGCTCCAGGGGAACGAGGGGCGTCCACGCCTGTGAGTCGTCGCGGAGGACCTGGG
Organism: Corallococcus sp. AB049A; assembly: GCF_003668885.1. Classification (NCBI taxonomy): domain Bacteria; kingdom Pseudomonadati; phylum Myxococcota; class Myxococcia; order Myxococcales; family Myxococcaceae; genus Corallococcus; species Corallococcus sp. AB049A. Next base: position 5,896 of record NZ_RAWL01000155.1, read on the forward strand.
CGAGTTGTTCGACGGTGGGCTGCTGGAAGAGGACGGAGAGCGGGAGGCTGAGACCGAGACGCTCGCGGATGGACGCGAGCATGCGCACGGCGAGCAGGGAGTGTCCGCCCAACTCGAAGAAGCTGGAGCGGATGCCGACGGAGCGCACGCCGAGGACATCTTCCCAGATCCGCGCGAGCTGCATTTCAAGTGCATCGCGTGGCGCGACGAAGTCCCGGGCCTCGATGGCGTGGGTGTCGGGTTCGGGGAGGGCCTTGCGGTCCACCTTTCCGTTGGAGTTGAGGGGCAGAGCGTCCAGCACCACGAAGGCGGTGGGCACCATGTACTCGGGAAGGCCCTGGCGCAGATGGGCCTTGAGGGCTTCCACCTCCAGCGAGGCTTCGGCCTTGGGCGTGACGTAGGCGACGAGGCGCTTGTCGGCGGCTTCTCCCTTCGCGACGACAACGACGTCCTTGAGGCCCGGTGCGCGGCGGAGCGCGGCTTCGATTTCACCCAGTTCGATGCGGAAGCCACGCACCTTCACCTGGAAGTCGATGCGGCCCAGGTACTCCAGCCGCCCGTCCGTGCGGTAACGGACGCGGTCACCCGTGCGGTACATGCGGCCACCCGGAGGACCGAAGGGCTCCGGTACGAAGCGCTCCGCCGTGAGTTCCGGGCGAAGCAGGTAGCCGCGTGCCTGGCCTTCACCCGCGAGGTACAGCTCACCGGCCACACCGACGGGCACGGGCTGGAGTGAGGCATCCAGCACGTACGCGCGCGTGGCGGGCAGCGGCCTGCCGATGAGGGGCATCTCATCGCGGCCAACGAGAGAAGCGGTGGAGTAGGTCGTGTCTTCGGACGGGCCGTAGAGGTTGAAGAGCTTCTGCACCGAGGGGACGGCGTAGACCTGCCTGGCCAACGTCTCCGGCAGGGCTTCACCCGCGAGGTTGATGACACGCACGGAAGGCGGCACCGCGTTCAGGCGCAGCAACTGCGCCATGGCGGAGGGCACCGTGTTGACGAGGGTGACGTGGGAGGCGGTGGACAGCTCCGCCAGGTGCAGGGCGTTCTTCGCCACGACCACCGCGCCACCGCTGCTCAACGGAGCGAAGAGCTCGAAGACGGAGAGGTCGAAGTTGAGGCTCGTCGCCGCGAGCGTGCCCTTCAACTCCTCGGCGGTGAACGTCTCCAGTGCCCAGTGGAGGAAGGAGACAGCATTGCCGTGGGAGATGGCCACGCCCTTGGGACGGCCCGTGCTGCCCGAGGTGTAGATGAGGTAGGCGAGATGGCCCGGGTGGATGGCCACTGCGGGCGCCGTCACCGGCTGCTTCGCCAATTCCACATCGGAGTCCAGGCACACCGGCGTGGCACTGGTCTCCGGCAGCGCGGAGAGCAGATGCGTATGGGCGACGAGGGCAGGGCCCTGGGCGTCCTCCAGCAGCCACCCCAGACGCTCACGCGGATAGCTGGGGTCCAGCGGCACATAGGCACCACCGGCCTTGAGGATGCCGAGGGCTCCGATGACAAGGTCCTCGGTGCGCTCGACGCACAGGCCGACGCGGACCTCGGGCCCGACACCCAATCCACGCAGACGGTGCGCGAGCTGGTTCGCCTTCGCATCCAGCTCCCGGTACGTCAGCTGCTTCTCCGGCGTGATGACGGCCAGCGCATCCGGCGTGCGGCGCACCTGGGCCTCCACCATCGCGGGGATGCTGGGCTCACGAATCGCCTGTGCCACTTCCGGATTCCATTCGACGAGAAGTTGCTGACGCTCGGCGGCGGTGAGCAGGGGCAGGTCGTCCAGTCTTGTATCCGGCTTCTTCGCGATGGCCTCCACCAACACGCTGAAGTGCCCGGCCATGCGCTGGATGGTCTTCGCGTCGAACAGGTCCGTCGCGTACTCCAGCGTGCCGACGAAGCCATCCTTGCCTTCACGCAAACCCAGCGAGAGGTCGAACTTGGCGAAGTGGGTCTCCAGCGGCAGGGACTGGAAGGACAGGCCGGGCAGACGCAGCGCCTCGTTGGGCGTGTTCTGCAGGACGAACATCGCCTGGAACAGAGGGCTGCGGCTCAGGTCTCGCGTGGGCTGCACTGCTTCGACGAGCTTTTCGAAGGGCAGGTGCTGGTGCTCGAAAGCCGCGAAAGTCGTGCCTCGCACCTGGGCCAGCAGCTCCCGGAACGTCGCGCGCGGATCCACCCTGGCGCGCAGCACCAGGGTGTTGACGAAGAAGCCAATGAGGCCTTCGGTCTCCGCCTGGGTGCGTCCCGCGATGGGCGTGCCCACGCTGACGTCGTCCTGCGCGGAGTAGCGCGACAGCAGCACCTGGAACGCCGCGAGCAACACCATGAAGGGCGTGGCGCCTTCGCGTCCCGCCAGCGCCTTGAGTGCATGAGCGACATCCGCGGGGATGCGCACCTGCACCGTCGCGCCCCGGTGCGATTGCACGGGCGGCCGAGGCCGGTCCGTAGGCAGCTCCAGCGCGGCGGGGGCGCCGGACAGCTGCTGCTTCCAGTAGCCCAGCTGCGCCTCCAGGACCTCTCCCTGGAGCCAGTTCCGCTGCCACGTCGCGAAGTCCGCGTACTGCACCGGCAGCGGCGTGAGGCCGGGTTCCCTGCCGTCATGGAGTGCGGCGTACAGCGAGATGAGCTCGCGGACGAGCACGCCCATGGACCAGCCGTCGGAGACGATGTGATGCATCGTCACCAGCAACAGGTGCGAATCCTCACGCAGCCGAACCAGTGCACTGCGCAGCAGGGGACCCGTGGCCAGGTGGAAGGGACGCCGGGCTTCCGCGTTGGCCAGCTTCCGGGCCTCTTCCTCCCGCAGTGACTCGGGGAGGGAGCTGAGGTCGGTGATCGGCAGCGCCCATCCCGCTGGAGCGTGGATGCGCTGCGTGGGCTGGCCCTGGTGCTCGTGGAAGGTGGTGCGCAGCGACTCGTGACGGGCGACGAGTGCTTCAAAGGCGTGGCGCAGGGCCTCCGCGTCCACCTGCCCCGACAGCTGGAGCGCGGCCGGAAGGTTGTAGGACGCATCCTCCGGCTGGAGCTGATCCAGCAGCCACAGCCGCTGCTGAGCGAAGGACAGCGGCAGCGGTCCCTCGTGCGTGGTGCGAGTGAGCTTCGGCGCATGGGGGCCCGTGCTGCCGTGAAGCCGCGCGGCCAGCGCTTCCACCGTGGAGGATTCAAAGAGCGCCCGGAGGGGCAGCTCCACTCCCAGCTCCGCGCGCACGCGAGAGACCACCTGCGTGGCCAGCAGCGAGTGTCCACCCAGCTCGAAGAAGGAGTCCTTCACGCCCACCTGGGGGAGGCGAAGGACTTCGGCCCAGATGGAGGCCAGCTTTGCTTCGGTCTCCGTGCGAGGGGCTTCGTAGCTGGTGCCCGACTGCTGCGCCTCCGGCTCGGGCAGGGCCTTGCGGTCCACCTTGCCGTTGGAGTTGAGGGGCAGGGCCTCCAGCACCACGAAGGCGCTGGGCACCATGTACTCGGGAAGGCCCTGGCGCAGATGGGCCTTGAGGGCTTCCACCTCCAGCGAGGCTTCGGCCTTGGGCGTGACGTAGGCGACGAGGCGCTTGTCGGCGGCTTCTCCCTTCGCGACGACAACGACGTCCTTGAGGCCCGGTGCGCGGCGGAGCGCGGCTTCGATTTCACCCAGTTCGATGCGGAAGCCACGCACCTTCACCTGGAAGTCGATGCGGCCCAGGTACTCCAGGCGGCCATCCGTGCGGTAACGGACGCGGTCACCCGTGCGGTACATGCGGCCACCTGGAGGACCGAAGGGCTCCGGTACGAAGCGCTCCGCCGTGAGTTCCGGGCGAAGCAGGTAGCCGCGAGCCTGGCCTTCACCCGCGAGGTACAGCTCGCCGGCCACGCCGACAGGCACGGGCTGGAGTGAGGCATCCAGTACGTACGCGCGCGTGGCGGGCAGCGGACGGCCGATGAGAGGCACCTCGTCCCGGCCAACCAGAGACGCCGTGGAGTAGGTGGTGTCCTCGGACGGGCCGTAGAGGTTGAAGAGCTTCTGCACCGTGGGGACGGCGTAGACCTGCCTGGCCAGCGTCTCCGGCAGAGCCTCACCGGCAAGGTTGATGACACGCACGGAGGGCGGCACCGCGTTCAGGCGCAGCAACTGCGCCATGGCGGAAGGCACCGTATTGACGAGGGTGACGTGAGAAGCCGTCGGCAACTCCGCCAGGTGCAGGGCGTTGCGAGCCACGACCACCGCGCCACCGCTGCTCAACGGGGCGAAGAGCTCGAAGACGGAGAGGTCGAAGTTGAGGCTCGTCGCGGCGAGCGTGCCCTTCAGCTCCTCGGCGGTGAACGTCTCCAGTGCCCAGTGGAGGAAGGAGACGGCGTTGCCGTGGGAGATGGCGACACCCTTGGGGCGGCCCGTGCTGCCCGAGGTGTAGATGAGGTAGGCGAGGTGGCCCGGGTGGATGTCCACCGCGGGCGCCGTCACCGGCTGCTTCGCCAGCTCCTCGTCCGAGTCCAGGCACACGGGCGTCGCAGACGTTTCGGGCAGCGCTGAGAGCAGATGCGAATGGGCGACGAGGGCAGGGCCCTGTGCGTCCTCCAGCAGCCACCCCAGACGCTCACGCGGATAGCTGGGGTCCAGCGGCACATAGGCACCACCGGCCTTGAGGATGCCGAGGGCTCCGATGACAAGGTCCTCGGTGCGCTCGACGCACAGGCCCACGCGGACTTCGGGCCCGACGCCCAGTCCACGCAGACGGTGGGCAAGCTGGTTCGCCTTCGCATCCAGCTCCCGGTACGTCAGCTGCCTCTCCGGCGTGATGACGGCCAGTGCATCCGGCGTGCGGCGCACCTGGGCCTCCACCATCGCGGGGATGCTGGGCTCACGAAGCGCCTGTGCCACTTCCGGATTCCACTCGACGAGGAGTTGCTGCCGCTCGGCGGCGGTGAGCAGGGGCAGGTCACCCAGCCTCGTGTCCGGCTTCTTCGCGATGGCCTCCAGCAGCACTCCGAAGTGCCCGGCCATGCGCTGGATGGTCTCCGCGTCGAACAGGTCCGTCGCGTACTCCAGCGTGCCAGTGATGCCCGTGGGCGCTTCTCGCAGGCCCAGGGAGAGATCGAACTTCGCGAAGCGCGTCTCCAGCGGCAGCGTCCTCATGGACAGCCCCGGCAGCCGCAGTTCCTCACCCGGCATGTTCTGCAGGACGAACATGGCCTGGAACAACGGATTGCGGCTCAGGTCGCGCGTGGGCTGCACGGCTTCGACGAGCTTCTCGAACGGCAGGTGCTGATGCTCATAGGCCGCGAGCGTCGTGCCTCGCACCTGGGCCAGCAGCTCCCGGAACGTCGCGCGCGGCTCCACCCGGGCGCGCAGCACCAGGGTGTTGACGAAGAAGCCGATGAGGCCTTCGGTCTCCGCCTGCGTACGGCCCGCGATGGGCGAACCCACGCTGACGTCATCCTGCGCGGAGTAGCGCGACAGCAGCACCTGGAACGCCGCGAGCAACACCATGAAGGGCGTGGCGCCTTCACGCTGGGCCAGGCCCTTGAGCGCTTCCACGAGGTGCGCGGGGATCCGCACGCCCACCGTCGCGCCCCGGTGCGACTGCACGGGCGGACGCGGCCGGTCCGTGGGCAGCTCCAGCGCCGCCGGCGCACCGGCCAACCGCTGCTTCCAGTAATCCAGCTGCGCCTCCAGGACCTCTCCCTGGAGCCAGTTCCGCTGCCACGTCGCGAAGTCCGCGTACTGCACCGGCAGCGGCGCGAGAGCCGGCGTGCCGCCCGTGCTCAAGGCTTCGTAGAAGGCCGCCATCTCGCGGACGAGGACGCCCATGGACCAGCCGTCGGAGACGACGTGGTGCATGGTCACCAGCAGCACGTGCTCCTCCGCCTCCAGGCGCACCAGCAGCCCGCGCAGCAGCGGCCCCGTGGCCAGCTGGAACGGACGGCGGGCCTCCTGGGCCACGATGCGCCAGGCCTCCTCCTCGCGCTGCTCCTGGGGCAGCGCGCTCAGGTCCACCACGGGCAGTTCCCACGCCGCGGAGGCGTGGACGTGCTGCGATGGGGCCTGGTCAGAGGCGGCGAGCGTGGTGCGCAGGGACTCGTGGCGGGCGATCAACGCCTCGAAGGCGCCGCGCAGCGCCTCTGTATCCACCCGGCCCGTCAGCCGCAGGGCGGTGGGGATGTTGTACGACGCATCTCCGGGCTGGAGCTGATCCAACAGCCACAGCCGCTGCTGAGCGAAGGAGAGCGGCAGTGCGCCCTCCCGCGCGACCGGCCGCAGCGGCGGAGCACGCAGCGCGGAGGCCGGGGTCTCCTCCAGCTTCGGCGCGAGCGCTTCGACGGTGGGCGCTCCGAACAGGGCCCGCAGCGGCAGCTCGACACCGAACGCGGCGCGCACGCGCGAGACGAGCTGCGTGGCCAGCAGGGAGTGGCCTCCCAACGCGAAGAAGTCGTCCTGGATGCCGACCCGCTCCACGCGGAGGACTTCGGCGAAGAGGGCCGCGAGCTTTTCCTCCGTGCCGGTGCGCGGCGCGACGAAGGTGGCCGCGCGCGGTGCGTCCCCTGGTTCAGGCAGGGCCTTGCGGTCCACCTTGCCATTGGCGTTGAGCGGCAGCGCCTCCATCACCATGAGCGAGGCGGGCACCATGTACTCCGGCAGCCGCTGCCTCAGGTGGACCCGCAGCGCCTCCACGTCCAGGGCGTGGCCTTCGTGCGCGGTGAGGTAGCCGATGAGGCGCTTGTCCGCGTCCATGCCCCGGGCCACGACGACGGCCTCGTTGACGCCCGGGAAGGCGCGCAGGGCGGATTCGATCTCCCCCAGCTCGATGCGGAAGCCGCGCACCTTCACCTGGAAGTCGACGCGGCCCAGGAAGTCGAGCGTCCCGTCCTCCAGCCAGCGCGCCTTGTCTCCGGTGCGGTAGAGCCGTTCGCCCGGGGTGGAGGCGAAGGGGTGCGGGACGAAGCGCTCCGCGGTCAGCTCGGGACGGTGGAGGTAGCCCCACGCGAGGCCGGGGCCTCCGACGTACACCTCGCCCGCGACGCCCACGGGCACCGGGTGCAGGTTCGCATCGAACACATAGGCCGTGGCGTTCGGGATGGGCCGGCCGATGGGGACCGGGCCGTCCACGTGCGCGCCCCGATGCAAGGGCAGCGTGGTGGAGAAGGTCGTGTTCTCCGTCGGGCCGTAGGCATGGAACAGCGTCGCGCCGTCGGGGAGCCGCGCCAGATGGTCGCGCAGGCGCGCCCAGGGCATCACGTCTCCGCCCGTGAGGACCTGGCTTACGCCCGCGAGCGCATCGCCCTGGTGCAGGACCATCTGCTCGAAGAGCGCGGTCGTGAGGAACAGCGCCGTGACGCGGTGGCGGCGCATCTGGTCGGCCATCTCCTCCAACGACAGGGCGTGGGGCGGCGCGAGGACGAGCTTCGCGCCGTGCAACAGCGCGCCCCAGAGCTCCAGGGTGGACGCATCGAAGGCGATGGGCGCGATCTGCAGCCACACCTCGTCAGGCCCGAAGCGCATGAAGTCGCTGCCCAGCACCAGGCGCGTGATGCCCCGGTGGGGCACGCTGACGCCCTTGGGCCTGCCGGTGGAGCCCGAGGTGAACATGACGTAGGCCAGGGACTCGCCGTCCATGGAGACATCAGGCGCGTGCGTGGGCAACGCGGACAGGACGTCCTGCTGCGAGTCCAGCCAGACGCGGGTGCCGGAGGCAGGCAACCGGGACGCGAAGGGCTGGTGCGTCACCACCACGTCCACGTCCGCGTCCTCCAGCAGCATCGCGATGCGCTCCACGGGCGCGTTGCGGTCCACGGGGACGAAGGCCGCGCCCGTCTTGAGGATGGCGATGAGAGCCGTCACCATCTCGAACGAGCGCTCGATGGCGAGGCCCACCCGCGCGCCGGGGACGATGCCCAGGGCGCGCAGGTGATGGGCCAGCTGGTTCGCGCGGGCTTCGAGCCGCGCGTACGTCAGCGTCGCCTCCCCCTGCACCAGGGCCACCGCGTCGGGCGTGCGGCGGGCCTGCTGGGAGAAGTGGACGTGCACGGGGACGTCCATGGGGCTGGGGACGGTGGTGTCGTTCCAGTCCACGAGGATGCGCTGGCGCTCCTCACGGGTGAGCAGCGGCAGCTCGGACAGGGCCTGGTCGGGCTTCGCGGCCACGGCCTCCAGCAGCGTGCGCAGGTGGTGGGACAGCCGCTCCGCGGTGCTCCGCTCGAAGAGCGCGGTGCTGTACTCCAGCCAGCCCACGAAGCCCTGCGCCGAGTCCTGCAACGTGAGGGTGAGGTCGAACTTGGCGGAGCGGGCGTCGGAGGCCACCTGCTGGAAGGTGAGTCCCGGGACCCGCAGCTCCTCCGTGGGCGCGTTCTGCAGGGCGAACATCACCTGGAACAGCGGGCTGCGGCTCGCGTCCCGCACGGGCTGGAGGACCTCCACCAGCTTCTCGAAGGGCAGGTGCTGGTGCTCGTAGGCGGCGAGCGTGGTGCCTCGCACCTGCGCGAGCAGTTCGCGGAAGGTCGTCTTCGGTTCGACGCGGGCGCGCAGGACGAGCGTGTTGACGAAGAAGCCGATGAGACCTTCGGTCTCCGCCTGCGTGCGTCCCGCGATGGGGGTACCCACGCTGACGTCGTCCTGGCCGGCGTAGCGTGACAGCAGGAGCTGGAAGCCCGCGAGCAGCACCATGAAGGGCGTGGCGCCCTCGCGATGGGCCAGCGCCTTGAGCGCCTGGGAGGTTTCGGGCGGGAGCTGGACGGAGAGGGCCGCGCCCGCGTGGGACTGCACGGATGGGCGGGGATGATCCGTCAGCAGCTCCAGCGCCGCGGGAGCCCCGGACAGCTGCTGCTTCCAATAGCCCAGCTGCGCGTCGAGCGTTTCGCCCTGGAGCCAGTGGCGCTGCCACGCCGCGAAGTCCGCGTACTGCAACGGCAGGGGGCTGAGGGCCGGCACGACGCCCTGGGCGAAGCCTGCGTAGAGGGCCACCAGTTCCCGGACGAGGACGCCCATGGACCAGCCGTCGGAGACGATGTGGTGCATCGTCACGAGCAGCAGGTGTTCCTCCTCCGCCAGCCGCACGAGGGCCGTGCGCAGGAGCGGCCCGCGCTCCAGGTTGAACGGCTGCCGTGCATCCTCCGCGACGTGGCGTCGGGCCTCGGACTCGCGCTGGGCTTCCGGCAGGCCGGAGATGTCGATGAGCGGCAGGGTCCATGCACCGGATGCGTGGATCCGCTGGGTGGCCTGGCCCTGATGTTCCTGGAAGGTGGTGCGCAGGGATTCGTGGCGGGTGACCAGTGCTTCGAAGGCACGGCGCAGGGACTCCACGTCCACGCGGCCCTTCAGGCGCAGCGCCGTGGGGATGTTGTACGACGCATCCCCCGGCGTGAGCTGATCCAGGAACCAGAGCCGCTGCTGCGCGAAGGACAGTGGCGCGGTGGTGGCGCGCATCCGCGAGATGCTTGGGGGCGGCTGCACCGAGGACGTCTGGGCTTCGTCGATGCGCCGGGCAAGGCCGGTTACGGTGGGCGCTTCGAACAGCGCTCGGACGGGCAGCTCGCGCCGGAAGGTGGAGCGAACGCGGGCCATGAGCTGGGTGGCCAGCAGGGAGTGGCCACCCAGGGAGAAGAAGTCGTCGTGGATGCCCACGCGCTCGGCGCGCAGCACCTGCGTGAAGAGGGCCGCGAGCTGTTCTTCGGTCGGCGTGCTCGGCGCGACGTAGCTGGAGGTGAGCGTGGTGCCTTGCGGCGCGGGCAGGGCCTTGCGGTCCACCTTGCCGTTGGACGTCAGTGGCAGCGCGTCCAGTGAGACGAAGGCGGCGGGCACCATGTACTCGGGAAGCCGCTCCTTGAGGAAGGCGCGCACGGCGGTGGTGTCCAGCTCCTGGCCCTGAGTGGGCACGAGGTACGCGACGAGCCGCTTGTCGCCGGGGACATCCTCACGGGCGAGGACGACGGCCTCATGCACGGAGGCATGCGCGAGGAGCGAGGCTTCGATTTCGCCCAGTTCGATGCGGAAGCCGCGCACCTTCACCTGGAAGTCGAGCCGCTGGAGGTAGTCCAGCTGGCCGTCGGCGCGCCAGCGCACGGCGTCACCGGTGCGGTAGAGGCGGGCACCTGGGGCGGAGGAGAAGGGACTCGGGATGAAGCGCTCGGCCGTCAGGGCAGGCTGGCCAAGGTAGCCCCAGGCGAGGCCTTCGCTGGCGAGGAAGAGCTCACCCGGGACACCCACGGGCACCGGCTGCAAGTGGGCGTCGAGGACGTACGTACGGGTGTTGTCGATGGGACGGCCGATGGGAGGCCGCGTGCTGTCGTCGCGCAGGACGGGGGTGAAGGTGGCAACGACGGTGCTCTCGGTGGGCCCGTAGTGGTTGAAGAGGGCCGCGGGTACCGAAGGAGGCGGGCCGTGGTGGAGGGCGTCGCCACCCGTCAGCAAGGCGCGCAGTGCGATGGGACGAGGCCACTCCTCACGCAGCACGGCCTCGGCGAGGGGCGTCGGCATGAAGCAGGTGGTGATGGCTTCGCGGGCCAGCCATTGAATCAGCTGGGCGGGCTCGGCACGCACGGTGTCGGGCGGGACGACGAGGTTGGCGCCGGAGGCCAGCGAGGGCCACACCTCCCAGGTGGAAGCGTCGAAGGCGACGCCGGCGGTGAGGGCGGTGGAGTCCTGGGACGTCAGCGAGTAGGTGCGCTGGTGCCAGGAGACGAGGTTCATCAACGCGCGGTGGTGGACGGCGACGCCCTTGGGACGGCCGGTGCTACCGGACGTGTAGATGACGTAGGCCAAATCCTCTGGCCCCACGGACGCCACCGGCAGTGGCTGCATGTGGGCCGCGGACTCCACCTCCAGCGGGAGGACTCGCGCGGAGAGAGAAGGCAGCGAAGCGCGCAGGTGCTGCTGGGTGAGGAGGACGGACGCGCCGGAGTCCTCCAGCATGAAGGCCAGACGCTCCGGCGGGACACCGGGCGCGATGGGGACGTAGGCCGCACCCACCTTGAGGACGGCCAGCAGGCCCGCCACCAACTCCGGGGAGCGCTCCGCAAGGACGGCGACGCGGTCGCCACGGGAGACGTGCAACTGGACGGCAAGCCCGTGCGCCCAGGCGTCAAGGTCAGCGTAGGTGACGCTTCGCTCGCCCATGCGCACGGCGACAGCGTTGGGCGTGCGGCGGGCGTGGTCGGCGACGACGTGGTGGATGCAGGTGTCGCGCGGGAAGGCGGTATCCGTCTCATTCCACTCGACGAGAAGCCTCTGCCGCTCCTCGGCCGTCATCACCTCCAGCGTGGAGACACGCGCGTCGGGCTGGGCGGCGAGGGAGGAGAGAAGGACGCCGAAGTGGCCCATGAGGCGCTGGACGGTGGAGGCGTCGAAGAGGTCGGTGCTGTACTCGAGGAAGCCGGTGAGGCCCTGGGGAACTTCAAAGAGGGTGAGGGCCAAATCGAAGCGGGAGGAGTTGCCCTCCAGGGGAATGGGCTGGAAGGCCATGCCCGGTACGCGCAGCGCCTCGGCGGGGGCGTTCTGCAGGACGAGCATCACCTGGAAGAGGGGGCTGCGGCTCAAGTCGCGCGAGGGCTGGAGGACCTCCACCAGCTTCTCGAAGGGCACGTGCTGGTGCTCATAGGCGGCGAGCGTGGTGGCCTTCACCTGGGAGAGCAGCTGGCGGAAGGACTCCTCCGGGCGCACGTGGGCGCGCAGGACGAGCGTGTTGACGAAGAAGCCGATGAGACCTTCGGCTTCCGCATGGGTGCGGCCGGCAATCGGTGAACCCACGCTGATGTCGTCCTGGCCGGAGTAGCGCGACAGCAGCAGCTGCCAGGCCGCGAGCAGGAGCATGAAGGGCGTGGCGCCCTCGCGCTGGGCGAGGCTGCGCAGTGAGTCCATCAGCTCCACGGGGATGTTGACAGGCACGGTAGCCCCGCGCCGGGACTGCACGGCCGGACGTGGACGGTCCGTGGGCAGCTCCAGTGCCGCGGGGGCTCCGGCCAACTGCCGCTTCCAGTAGCCGAGCTGCGCCTCCAGCGTTTCGCCCTGCAACCACTGGCGCTGCCAGAGCGCGAAGTCCGCGTACTGCACCGGCAGCGGCGGCAGAGCGGGAGCCCGGCCCCCACTGAAGGACTCGTAGAGATTCGCCAGTTCGCGGATGAGGACGCCCATGGACCAGCCGTCGGAGACGATGTGGTGCATCGTCACGAGGAGGACGTGAGAGTCGGCGGAGAGCTTGAGGAGGGCGGTGCGCAGCAGTGGCCCATGGCCGAGATGGAAGGGCTGCCGGGCCTCCCGTGTGGCAAGCCGCAGCGTCTCCTCTTCACGAGCCGCCTCCGCGAGGGAAGACAGGTCCTCCACGGGAAGCGCCCAGGAGGCAGGGGCGTGGATGCGCTGGAAGGGCTGGCCCCCCTCTTCGAAGAAGGTGGTGCGCAGCGCTTCGTGCCGCACGACCAAGGCTTCGAAGGCACGACGCAAGGACTCCACGTCCAGCCGCCCCAGGAGGCGCAGCG
>NZ_RAWL01000156.1:0-18290 GCF_003668885.1 Corallococcus sp. AB049A
GCCCATGACTCCCCTACCTTCCGTGGGGGGTGCATGATGAAGCGAGGCCATTGGAGAGGATGCTGGGGGCTGGCTGCCGCGCTGCTCGGGTTTCCGGCAGTGGCGCAGATGGAAGGTCCGCCCCAGGGCGCGCCGCAGTTCTCCTGCTTCGAGGCGGCGCGCGAGGGCAGCGGAGTGAGCGAAAGCGTCGCGGCCCAGCTCTGCCAGGGTGCCCGTTCCGACGCCCCGGCGCGGTGCTTCCTCCGGGTCCAGGAGAAGGGGTTCCTCTCGGAGCCTGACGCGCTCCAGCTCTGCCAGTACGCGGAGCCCTCGGATGATCCCGCGTCGTGCTTCCTCAAGGCGCGGACGTCCTCGTTCCTGGACGAGACACAGCTGCTGCAGCTCTGCCGCCCACCCATCGCGGAGATGATGCATCTGTGTCCCTATGGTCCTTGAGGGCTCACCGGGCGCCGAGGAACGCCTTGACGCTCGGGACCTGGAGCTTCTGGGATTCGATGCACAGCCGGATGGACTCCACGGCCCGGGCCAGTGCGCGCGGACCGCCTTCAATCTTGTCCACGCGGGGCGTGAGGAAGGTCTCCACCTGCGCCAGGTTGATGTCGTCGCAGAGGCTCCCCGTCTGGCCAATCAGCCGGCCCAGCTCGTCCGAACGCAGCCGCTGGGTCAGCGCGTCGAAGTGCGTCTGGTAGAAGTTCCATGCGAGGGATTGCGACTCTGGTGACATCAACGCCATCCGGAGGATGACCTGCGAGTCCCGCACGTCGAAGTCCGGAGACACCACGAGCCCCAGGGCCCGCCACAGCAGGTCCGGGTTCCGGAAGTAGGCCAGGGACGTCAGCAGCCGGGAACGCTCGGTGCGGTCCTGCTCCTTCTTCGCGGCCTCCAGCAGCGCGTCGAACAGCGCCGCGTCACCGTGCGTGGCCGCTCGGGGCAGCGCGGCACCGAACGCCTCCGGATCCACCGACTTCCGGTCCTTGAGCCAGGCCTGAACGAGAGGCAGCGCCTCCTTCGCCAGCCGGGGGTCATCCCCCAGACCACCGGCCAGCCGGAGAAAGACGGAGCGTGAGGCCTTCACGGAGTCGTCCTCGCCCGGCTTCGGCACCCAGCCCATGGCCCGAGCACGCGCCGAATAGAGCGACGCCACCCACGTACGGAAGCGCTGGCGCTCCTCGGGGGTGAGCTGATCCAACCGCACGAGTTCCAGCAAGGACGCACCGCTCTGCACCACGAGCCGGTTCGCCGACTTCGCGGAGGCAGGCACCGCCTTCAGCGCCTCGCCCAGCGGCAGGTCGCCCCGGGTCACCGCCGCGTTCACGTCCGCCCAGAGCGCCACCTGCTCCGCGGGCGTGAAGGCGGCGGCCGGGGTCGCGAGCAGCTTCGTCAGCTGCTCGCGGGTGTAACCGGCGCGGTAATAGCCCGCGCCGCCCGCGTTGAGCAGCACCCACGCCGGGCACTGCTTCGTGGGCAACGCGACCTCCGCGGAAGCCCCCTGCAGCATCGAGCACACCCGCGACGACTGCGTGCCCGTGCCCACGCGAAGACACACGGGCACCTGCCACTCCTGCCGCGCGTCCGCCTTGGACCCCAGGGGGAGGTAACGCTCCTGCGACAGCTTCACGGACGGAGCGCCGCCCGCCGGGCAGGACAACTGCGCGGTGATCCGAGGCGCGCCAGTGCGCTGGATGAACCCGCCAAAGGATTGCGCCACCTCCGGCCCCGCCGCCTCGCCCAGGTCCTCGAGGAAGTCCTCCGTGGTCGCGACCTTCCACGCGTGCTTGCGGACATAGCCCCGGAGGATGTCGCGGAAGCGCTCCGGCCCCAGCCACGACTCATACATCGCGATGACGGACGAGCCCTTGTCATACGTCGTCCCGTTGTCGAACGAGCCCACGATGTCGTCATTGCTCTCCACAGGCTTGCGCACGGGCAGCGCCGACTCCAGCTCATCCGCCACCAGCGCGGAGTCGGTCGCGGACATGGCGCGCTCCTGCTGGAAGTCCCAGGACGGCTCCAGCCGGTCCACCGTCTGCCGGTCCAACCACGCGGTGAAGGACTCATTCAGCCAGATGTCGTTCCACCACGAGCAGGTGACGACGTCGCCGAACCAGTAGTGCCCCAGTTCATGGTTGGCGATGACCGCGTAGGACTTGCGGCGGACGAGCGTCTCCTCGCCGGGCGGAATGAGCGTGAGCGGCTGGCCGAGCGCGACGATGCCCGGGTGCTCCATGGTGCCCCAGTACCGGGGCACCACCGCCACATCCAGCTTCTCGTACGGGTACGGCTGGTCGAAGAAGTCCTCCAGCCCCTTCACGATGCGCGGCGTGATGCTCGCGGCGTAGCGCGTCTCCGCGCCGCGTCCCTTGGGGACGATGAAGCGCAGCGGCACGTTCGTGCGGCCCACGGAGCCCGCCTCCACCACGTCGAACGGCCCCACCATGAAGGCCACGAGGTAGCTGGGCATGGGCTTGCTCTCCGCGAAGGTGACGCGCTCCAGGCCGTCCGCCAGCGGCTCGCGGGACACGACGGGATGGTTGGCCAGCGCCACGTGTCCGGCCTTCACGGTGAAGCGCAGGCGCCACGGCACCTTGAAGGCCGGCTCGTCGAAGCACGGGAAGGCGCGGCGCGCGTCGATGGGCTCGAAGAAGGTGTAGAGGTAGGGCTCGCCGCCCTCGGCGACGCCGTAGAGGCCCTGGCTGCGCTCGCGGTCCACCTTGCCGGTGAAGTCCAGGACGAGCTGGGCCTTGCCCACGGGCAGCTCCTCCGGGAGCAGCAATCCCAGACGCCCTTCCGTCGCGGCGACGGGCTTCGCGTCGAACGTGCGGCCATTCACGGTGACGCGCGCCCGCGTCACGTCCAGGTCCTGCGCGTGCAGCCACACCTGGCGCACCGGCTCGCGGACCTCCACGTCGATGGTGACACTGCCCGGGTACGTGTCCTCCGAAGGCACGAGCTTCAGGTCCAGCGCGTAGTGCACGGGCCGCACGGTGTCCGGCAGCCGCAGCGCGGGAGGCAGCGCCTCCGGCCATGACACGGCGGGCGGTGCGGAGGCAGGCGGCGCGGCCTCTGGCGCGTGGGCACAGCGGACGGTCAACACCACCAGGACAAGGAGTGGGAGCAGTCGCATGGGGGCGCAGCGTAGAAGTCGCCCTGGATTCTCGCGAGCCCAAGTTCACGAAGCTGTGCGTTAACGGAACCACCGCCAGGCAGCTGATACGTCTCAGCTCGCGAAACAGTGCTTTGAGAACCGGGAGCCGCTACGGTCCAGCTTCCCCCGTATCAGCTCCAAACCGAGGAAAAACATGTCTCTTCGCAGCAGCGGCCTCCCCTCCCTTTTCGTCTCCCTGCTCTTCGTCGTGGGCTTCGCGTCGACCGCCAACGCTGACACCTACCAGACCTACGTGACGCCCAAGGTCAATGGTTCTCAGATTGGAACGTATCTCCCCAACCAGCCCACCGGCAGCTTCAGCAGCGCCGCCGACACCGCCCGCCGCTTCTGTCAGGACCAGGGCCACAGCGGCGCGCAAAGCTTCACCACCGCCCTGCGCAGTATCGCGTATACATACATCGTGGGAACGAATGGCGTGGGCCCCTGGAACACCACGGGCAACGCCAACGTGACGATGATTGAGACCGTCACCTGCTTCAACTCCAGCTCGGACACCACGTACACGACGCCCGTGGTCAACGGCTTCCAGGTGGGCACCCTCCAGCCCAGCCAACCGGCCAGCAGCTTCAGCAGCCCCGCCGATACCGCCCGCCGCTTCTGCCAGGACCGGGGCCACGCCGGCGCCCGTCGCTTCACCACGGCCATCCGCAGCTCCACCTACACGTACATCGTCGGGACGAACGGCGTCGGTCCCTGGAACACCACGGGCAACGCCAACGTGACCATGCTGGAGACCATCACCTGCTTCGACGGGACGGTCCTCACGTACACGACGCCCACGGTCAACGGCTTCCAGGTGGGCACCATCCAGCCCAACTACCCCACGGGCAATTTCAGCACGCCGGTGGACACCGCCCGCCGGTTCTGCCGCGACCTCACCCACGTGGATGTGAGCAGCTTCACCACCGCCATCCGCAGCTCCTCTTACACGTACATCGTTGGCGCCAATGGCGTGGGCAACTGGAACACCACCGGTAACTCCAACGTGACGATGCTCGAGACCATCACCTGCCTCACCCAGTAGCGGGGAAACCGCAGGGTATTCACAGACCCCAAACGGGTTTGAGCAGACACCTCAAACAATCCAGAGCATGTCTGTGTTCATGTTTTGGACCTGATAGATCGCACCTCCCTCGTACTGCTCCAGGAAGGTGCGATGCGCCGGCAGGACACACTGTCCCGGGTGTTGTTTTAAGCATTCATCGGCGCTGTCTTTGCGGTCACGGCTTGCAATGCCGGTGACGAACCGGAGCGGGAGACCGGCAACGTCCGGTTCGTCAGCGCGGTGCCGCAGGCGCTCGCGGGGGATGAGATCATCCGGGTAACGGTCACCCTGACGGCCTCCGGCGTGACTTCCGCCACCACCGTGCTCACGAAGGGCACGGACGGCTGGAGCAGCACGATGTATCAGGTGCCCGCAGGCACCCAGCGGACCTTCACGGATGCCTTCCTACACGCCCGCGAGCCCCTGAAGTCCCCCTGAAAGTCAGTTGAAGAGCGGTCGGACCCACGCGGGTCCGGCCGCTCCGGGCATTGCGGCGCCCCGCGATTGAGCGAGGATGCGGCCCATGTCCAACCTCCAAGGCAAGACCCTCTTCATCACCGGCGCCAGCCGCGGCATCGGCAAGGCCATCGCGCTGCGCGCGGCCCGCGACGGCGCCAACATCGTCATCGCGGCGAAGACGACCGACCCGCACCCCAAGCTGCCCGGCACCATCTACTCGGCGGCGAAGGAGATTGAAGAGGCCGGCGGCAAGGCGCTCCCGTGCGTGGTGGACATCCGCGACGAGGCGCAGATCCACGCCGCCGTGGCCAAGGCCGTGGAGACCTTCGGCGGCATCGACATCCTGGTGAACAATGCCAGCGCCATCAGCCTCACCGGCACGCTGGAGACGCCGCTCAAGCGCTTCGACCTGATGCACGGCATCAACACGCGCGGCACCTTCGCGTGCTCGCAGGCGTGCATCCCGTACCTCAAGAAGTCCTCCAACCCGCACATCCTCAACAACTCGCCGCCGCTCAACATGGAGCCGCGCTGGTTCGGGCCGCACGTGGCCTACACCATCGCGAAGTACGGCATGAGCCTGTGCGCCCTGGGCATGGCGGAGGAGCTCAAGGACGACGGCATCGCCGTCAACACGCTGTGGCCCCGCACCGTCATCGCCACCGCCGCCGTGCAGAACCTGCTGGGCGGCGACGACACCATCAAGGGCAGCCGCAAGCCGGAGATCATGGCGGACGCCGCGTACGCCATCCTCACCAAGCCCAGCCGCTCCTTCACCGGGAACTTCTGCATCGACGATGAAGTGCTGCGCGCCGCCGGCGTCACCAACTTCGACCAGTACCAGTCCGTCCCCGGCGCGGAGCTGCTGCCCGACTTCTTCCTCTAGTCGCGCGCGGAAAAAGCCCCATGCCCCCGCGCAAGCTCCAGCGACACCTGGTCTGGCTCGAGTCCTTCACCGCCGCCGTGGAGGCCGGCAGCATCGAAGCCGCCGCGGAGCACCTGGGCGTCGCGCGCTCCGTGGTGAGCGAGCACATCCGCGCCCTGGAGGAAGCGCTCGCGGATGGCGCCGCCCTGCTGGAGCGGGGGCCGGGCCGGCGCCTGCAACTGTCCGCGCGCGGGGAGCGCCTCTACGCGGGCACCCAGACGCCGCTGCACCAACTGGACGTGAAGCGGCTGATGGACCTGGCCCGCGTGGAGCCCACCCTGCGCCTGGGCCTCAACCCCACGCTGTCCATGTCGCTCTTGGGTGGCATCGCGCAGGACGCCGCCGCCGCCGACCTCAAGCTGGTGGTGGGTTTCGGCGGCTCGCACGAGCTCATGCGGCAGGTGCAGACGCGGCAGCAGGACCTGGCGCTCGACTTCACCCCCCTGCCTCCACACGAAGGCGTGGACACCGAGTCCCTGCTGCGCATGTCCTTCGTCGTCATCGCGGGCCCGGACTCCGCGCTCGCCCGGACGCACGCGTCCCGCCGCTCCCTGGACGTGAAGGACCTCCAGGACCAACGCTTCGTGGACTGGCTGCGGGACGACCCCTACGGCGGCGCCAACAGCGCCCGCTTCGCCGCGCACGGCGTCTCCGTCACGGAGGTGGGCCGCGTGGAGAGCTTCCTCCACCTGTACGAGCTGCTGCGCGCCTACAAGGCGTGCACCATCGCCCCGGACGTGCGCCCCACCCAGCCGTTCCCGCCCGACCTGCACGTCTGGCCCCTGCGAGAACAGGAGCCCCAGGTCGTGGAGGTCGTGGCCGTCTGGCCCTCCGGAGGCCTCAGCCCCGCCGTCCAATCCCTCCTTGACGGGCTGCGTCGTCGCCTGAACAAACGGCGATAATCCGACGAAGACGTCGAATTCTGCCGGATTTCCGTCTTGCGGCGCGGTGCGTATTCTTCATGCGTCCTGTTTCGCCTGAAGGAGCCGCCCGCGATGACGCCCACGGAAAGGACCCTTGCCCGCCTCCCGGCCCACCTGCGCCGCTACGTGGTGGCCCAGGACTACGCGGCGTACACGCCCCGCGACCAGGCGGTGTGGCGGCACATCCTGGGGCAGCTGCGCGAACACCTGAGCGACAAGGCCCACCCCGTCTACCTGGAGGGCCTGGAGGCCACGGGCATTGGCGCGGAGGCCATCCCCAGCCTGGACGAGATGAACGAGAAGCTGTCCAAGCTGGGCTGGGCCTGCGTCGCGGTGCGCGGCTTCATCCCGCCGGCCGTCTTCACGGAGCTGCAGGCGCTGGGCGTGCTGGCCATCGCGGCGGACATCCGCACCCACGAGCACATCCAGTACACGCCCGCCCCGGACATCGTCCATGAGAGCGCGGGCCACGCGCCCATCATCGCCAACGCGCGGTATGCCCAGTACCTCAAGGCCGTGGGGCTGGTGGGGTTCAAGGCCATCGCCAGCGTGGAGGACCAGGCCGTCTTCGAGGCCATCCGCAACCTCTCCGTGGTGAAGGAGGACCCCACCGCCACGGAAGAAGAGATCGCCCACGCGCAGGCCCGCCTGGAGGCCGCCAACGCCAGCCACCGCTACATCAGCGAGAGCACCCGCGCGAGCCGCCTGTACTGGTGGACCGCGGAGTACGGCCTCATTGGCGACCTGAAGCACCCTCGCATCTACGGCGCGGGCCTGCTGTCCAGCATCGGCGAGGCGAAGCACTGCCTGACGTCCGCCGTGCACAAGCTGCCCCTGGGCGTGGCGTGCGCGGACACGGACTACGACATCACCCGCATGCAGCCGCAGCTCTTCGTCGCCCGCGACTTTGAACACCTCTTCGAGGTCCTCGCGGAGTTCGAGTCCACCCTCGCGTGGAAGCGCGGCGGGGACTTTGGCCTCGACGAGGCGCTGCGCGCCCGCACGGTCAACCACCTGGTGCTCGCGGACGGCCGTGAGGTGACGGGCAAGGTCGTGGAGCTGCTGCCCGGCGCGAAGGACGTGGCCCCGGGCCTGTCCACCGCGCTGGCCCGGCTGGAGGGCCCCATCCTCACGTCCGTGAACGGGCACGCCCTGGACAAGCCGTTCAGCGGCGCGGCGCTGGTCGCCTTTGGCCAGGGCAGCCTGCCGGAGCGCGGGAGCTTCCAGCTGACGCTCGACAGCGGGCTGATGCTGGAGGGCTTCGCGGTGGGCGGCGGCGAGGTGATTGGGCTTCGCGGCTCGCTCTCCGGCCGCGAGCTGACGCTGCCGTCCATGGCGCGCCTGTACCTGACGGAGCGCCTGCCGTCCGTGGCGGGCGGGCCCGCCGACCCGGGCACGTGGGACGAGTGGTTCGGGGAGCTGGACGCGTTCACCGCGGGCGACGGCGAGGCCCAGGCGCGCGAGCGCAAGGCGCAGGCCCTGCCCGCGTCGCTGGCCGCCCTCTACACGGAGGTGCGCCGCATCCGCGAGACGGGCCAGCTGGCCCCCGAGCGGCTGGAGCAGATTGCCCAGGCGACCTCGGCCTTCCCGTCCGATTGGCTCCTGCGCGCGGAGGTGGCGGAGCTGCGCGGCGAGGTGCCCTCGCGGCGTGAAGCCGCGCACGCCTGATTCGAAAGACAGACGGCGGATGTGAAACGACCCGGTCGACCTCTTCACGAGGCCGCCGGGCCGGGTCATTCCAGCCGTCCGGGGGGACTAAGCGTTGCGGCGCACCATGGCCACGTCGTAGTGGCGGTCCGTCACGTAGCCGTTCGCGGCCTTGCCGGGGCGGTACATGTTCCCGGTCTTGTCATCCACGTAGAAGCGGTTGTTCGGGTTCGTGTCCTTGCCCTTGCTGGCGTTGGTCGTGCCCGGGTCGTGGAACGTGTAGTAGGTGCGGCCCTTGTCGTCGACGCCGCGGCCCGTGATGGTCACGAAGTGGTCCGTGAGGCCGTCCGCGTTGTAGCTCGCGTCCTTGTGGCTGACGCCCACGACCACCGGCTTGCCCGCCTCCAGCTGCTTGTCGATGTAGTTGCGGCCCTCGGCGGCCTTCTTCGGGTCCACCTTCAGCGCGCCGACGCCGTTCTCGCTCGTGCCCACCTGGATGCGGCGATCCGGGCCCAGCACCGTGGCCTTCGCGTCGCGAGCCATCGCCGTCGCGGCCTTGAAGCACGCCGTGTCGCTGGCCGTGTAGCCGTGGCCGTTCTCGAACTGGCTGTAGTACGGCACCTTCACGTGCACCGCCGGCTTGTCCTTCGCGCCGGCCACCTGCCGCGTGTCCGTGCGGTCCGCCTCCGTCGTGGGCTTGGACGTGTTGGTGCCCTGCGTGTTGCCCGTGCCCTGCGTGCGGCCCGGCTTCGAGTCGCCGTTCACCGACGGGGGGACCACGCCCGTGTTGGTGTTGGCCGGCTTCGTCGTGGCGCCGGACTGCTCCTTCTTGAGCATGGCCAGGGCGTCCTTCGCCTCCGACTTGAAGCGGTTGGCCACGCCCTTCTGCACTTCCTTGGAGTTGCCGGAGAAGTGCACCAGGGTGCCGCTGGCGTTGGTGCGGCCGCGCTCGGCGTAGATGTCCTTGATGAGCTGCTCGTCGCTCACCTTCGCGGGGTCACGCCCGGCCAGCGCCTTCTTGAAGATGTCATCCGCCTTGCCCGGGCCGTGCTGCACGGAGGTGGACCAGGCCACGTCGCGCAGCGCCGCGGAGCGCTTGTCCAGGTCGATGCCCGTCGCCTTCTTGATGTTGGCGGCGCCCGGGTCGTAGTGCGTGGCCTTGATGTAGTCGTGCTGGGCCTTGTCGAAGCCCTTCGGGTCCTTGGCCGCCAGCTGCTTCCACGCGGAGGAGAACTCCGCGGAGCCCGGCTTGCTGCCCGAAAGCGCCTTGTAATAGTCCGGGTTCGTCTTCTTCAGCGAGTTGACGAAGGACTGCGCGGAGCCGTTCGCGGACGCGAACTGGTAGGAGCCGTAGGACACGCCGCCCTTGTCACCCTTGCCCGTGGACACCGTGCCGGGGCCGCGCGCCTCGTACTTGCGGCTCAGGCTGCCCAGCTCGCCACCGGCGTTGCTGGTGGTGCCGCCCTCGGGGGAAGGCAGCGTCTTCTGCGTGCCGCTGGTGGACTGGGTGAAGGTGTCGCCCGACGTCTTCGTCCCGGCGCTCGACCGGGTGGTGGGCTTCACGTCGAAGCCGTCCCGCACCTGAACCTTGAGGGACTGGCCCGTCAGGATCTTGTCCGGATCCTTGATGTTGTTGGCCTTGGCCAGCGCGTCGACGGACGTGTTGTAGCGCTTCGCGATTCCGGAGAGCGTGTCGCCAGAACGGATGCGGTAGTTGGAGACGTCAGCCATGGGGGCCCCCTCATGTCAGGCCGCGAACAAAGCCGTCGCGGACGTGCTTGGATTGCCTCGATTATCGAAAGGCAATGCGATCAGTTTCGCATTCCCAGTCACAATCGCGTCAAACCAGTGATTCCGGCAACTTCAGTTTCAACGGATCGATCCACCGAGACTGAAGAGGCTGCCCAGGAGGCACACCCGGATGTCCAGGATCCAACCGGATTTCAAAAGTGTGGCATTGCTGTTTGCCATTTGCGTCACGAGCTCGGCCCAGGGGGCCGGTGGACTCACGGGGGTCTATTCGAACAAGGGCGGGAGCCTGGCCATCGTCGAAGGGAGCAACGAGACGCTGGTCCATCTCTCCGGGTCGTTCCCGCAGGGCAGCAGCGTGGGCACCTGTGATTGCGCCTTCGCCGTCCAGAAGAAGACGGACGCGGCCTGGACGCTGAGCGAGTCCGGCGCGGAGGGCAGCTGGACGCTGCGCGTCAATCCCAAGCAATTCGTTCTGGAATCCGGCCCGACGCCGCAGTGCTGTGGCGCTGGCTACCCGGGCAAGGACACGTTCGCCCGGAGCACGGTGAAGCCGCTGGGCATCTGCAAGGTGAAGGCGTCCAAGGCGGCCTTCCACGCGTCGGACGAGGCCAACACCCAGCGCAAGGCGTTCGTGGTGTCCGGGGACGCGGTGGAGGCCTACCTCGACCCGGTGGAGCCGGACTTCCTGGCCGCGCGCTTCCAGGGGCCCCAGAAGGCCACGGCGGGGCTGCTCAAGCGCGAGGACCTGGACTGCTCGGCGGAAGGCCCGCCCACGGCCTCCAAGGCGCCGGTGGCCGCGGACAAGCTCAAGCCCTTCGCGGGGACGTGGGTGGAGCTGACGCGGCAGGGCAAGGGCTTCGTGGTCCTCAAGCCCTGCTCGGCCGCGACGCGCACCTTCACCATCAAGCCCGCGTCGGGCGAGGTGGAGGTGCAGCTGGGGCAGGAGTCCACGACGCTGAAGGTGACGTCCGTGGAGCCCGGCAAGGGCGCCGGGGCCTGGGTGCTGGGGCTCACGTCCTCGGACGGCAAGCCGGAGGCGCTCCAGTGGAAGACGGCCGACGCCGCGAAGGGCACCGTGTCCGTCACCAGCCCGGACCTCTTCTCCCAGAGCCACGACTACGTGCGCCAGGAGAAGAAGTCCGTCTTCCCATCCAAGCAGGAGACGGGATGCGACGAGTACGAGCGCTGACGCGCCCGTGAACGACGCCGGGCCCGCGGGCCCCCGCCGATGAGCAGCGCGACGAGCGCGCCGGTCCAATATCGACATCCCGGCCTTCAGGCCGAAGTGTCACCGGGAGGCTTCGGGGCGTTGTGGGCGGACAGGCGGGGCTGGCCTCCGGGGCCCAGCAGGCCCTGCATGGCGTCGAAGAGGTTGAGGTTGGAGCCGCTGGGGAGGAAGACGACCTTGTCCAGGCCTCCGACGACGGCGGCCTGCGCCTGCGCGGCCACGGCCTTCACGAAGTTCTCACCGCCGCCCAGGGACTCCACGCGCTGGCGGAACTGGGAGGCCTCCACCTCCGCGAGGCGGGACTGGCGCTCCACCTCCAGGTCGTTGAGGCGCTGCTGCCGCTCCAGGGCCACCTGGGTGGTGAGCCGTTCGCGCTCGGCCTCCGCCTCCGAGCGGATCCGCGAGGCGCGAGCGTCGGACTCGGCGCGGGCCAGGGCCTCCTCGCTCTCCACGCGGGCGCGCTCCAGCTGGGCCTCCGCCTCCACCTTGGCGCGGCTGAGCGTCTCCAGCTGGTGGTTGCGGTTCTGCAGTTCGATGAGGGACTGGCGCTCGGCCTCCGACTTGCGGTGGCTGGCGATGTCCGCGAGCTGCTTCTCCTCCTCGCTGCGGATGCGCTTGAGCTCCGCGGCGGCCTGGGCCTCCTGGCGTGAGGCGTCCAGCTGGATCTGGATGTTGGTGTCGATGGCCTCGCGCAGCTTCAGGGCGGTCTTCTCATCGACGGGGGCGATGTCCTTGATGTCGATGTCGATGATGCGCAGCTGGTTCTCGGAGAAGAGGCGGTCCTTGCGCGCGCGGCCCGCGTCGTCCATGCCGAAGATGGCGCGGCGGATGAGCACGCTGGCGTTCTTGTGGAAGGTCTCGAACTCGTTCTCCGCGGCGACCTGGCGGATGCGGGACGCGAGGTTCTCACACACGTATCCAATGAAGTCGTTCACCCGGAAGATGGCCTTGTCCTTCTCCGGGTCGCCCTGCACGTCGAACTGCCACTTGTAGGAGAGCTTGATGCGCAGGCGAGCGTGGTCACGCGTGGCCACCTCGAACAGGTCCGTGGCGAAGTCCGGCCCCAGCCGCAACATGAGCACCTTGAGCTGACGCGGGCGCTTGGGCGTGCTGCCGGACAGGTCCAGGACGGTGACGTCTTCATACGGGCGCAGCATCACCTTCGCGGGGCCGAACTCCACGCGCGCGTGGTTGGTTTCAAAGTCGTTGATGAGGACGGCGGTGTTGTCCTCGATGCGCAGCACGATGGCGCGCGTGCGGTCCCCCTTCTCCGGCGCGGAGGGGCGCGGCGCGCGGGCGTCCTTCACGTCCACCAGGGGCATGGGCGGGGTGAGTCCCAGCAGGGCCTCCGCGTCCGGAGACAGGCGCTTCTCGTGCAGCTCCTGGTGCGCCTCCGGCATGAACTGGCACGGCCCCTGGACCAGGGACACCTTGCCCGAGCGCAGGTCGCGCACATACAGGCCTTCCCCCTGCCCCAGGGACAGCGCGGCGATCTCGCGGTGGATGAGGACCTTCTCGCTGGGCACGTAGGTGCGAGGGCCCCGGACGATCCACGTGTCACCGGCCTTGCGAGCGCGAGGCTCGCCGCCCTCGTTCTCGGAGAGGTCATCCAGCGCCTGGAGCTTCAGCCCCTGGAGCTCCGACAGGACGTGCTTGCGGCGCACGTCCCCTTCCAGCGCTTCGCCGGGCTCCAGGAAGAAGACGTCCGGTCCGGAGACGACCTTGCGGCGGCCCTCCTGGACGCGGCCGGTGGCGCGGTCCACGGGATTGAGGATGACGCAGTATTCGGTCTCCTTGAGGACGCGGGCCTTCTCCAGCGACACGACGGTGACGGACTCACCGGGCACGTAGCGGCCGGGGCCGCGCACCAGCCATTCGTCACCGGCCTCGCGGCGTCGGGGCGCGTCCGGGACGTGCGTGTCGGTGAAGGCGGTGAGCGCGCGCAGCCGCAGCGCCTCCGACACGCCCAGGACGTATTCCGGGACGATGTCGCCCTCCAGCTCCTCGCCGGGGTACAGCGGGAAGACCTTCGGCCCCACGCGGACCTCGCGGTCGCCCACGGCGACGCGGGCCTGGCCGAACTCGTCGAGCGCCACCTGGCCGTCCACGCGCACCACGGGGTTGCGCACCACGCACCAGCTGCCGGCGCCCACCTCCACCATGCGCTCCTTCGCCACGAGCGTGAGGTGTGCTTCCAGCGTGAGCACGCGCGGGCCCACCTCCATCAGCACGACGCCGCGGTTGGCGTCCTCGATATAGGCGTACTCGCGGTTCTTCAGGGAGATGCGCTGGATGGCTTCGGTGCTGGGGGCGGACGGCATGGGACACCTGCTCGGAATGGAGGGGTTCGGGCCGTGAGGCATTGCGAGCCCCGTGCCTCTTCCCTTCCGCCCTGGAGCGGCCCCGCGCTGCGCCGGACTGGCGCGGACGCTCGCTCCATTCCGGTGCGCGGTGTTCCGGACTGGATCGCATTTCGAACAACCAGCGCGCCGAATCCTCGCGGAGATCGGGCACAACGTGACGTGGTGGAAGCAGGTCACGCTGGTGGGCGGCGGTGACAACTTCAGCAAGGCCAGGCTCTTCGGAGTCCACACGGACATGTACACGCTGGGCAACCTGGGTGACCCTCTGACCGGTGGCGACCGCGTGACCTTCCGCTGGATCCACGACTGAGCAGCTGCTCGAATGACCTCCGTGCTCGGGTCCGGATGCGTGGGCCCGCGGACATCCCCCTCGGAGGACACATGAAGCCGTCGCGACTGAAGCAGGCGATTCCCGGACTCGCGTTGATCATTGGCATTGCCGCGGGCTCGGCCCTGGCCATGGTGCCTGGTGCGAAGGCGGAGACGGACGACACCCAGGCGGTCCGGATGATCTGTTCGGCCAGCTGCAAGCCGTGCACGACCCAGTACGACTGTGGCGACAGGGAAGGCTCCTGCGGGGTCTGGCGCTGCACCAACCCGTAGCGCGAACGTTGAGAGCGTCCGGGTCTCCGGACCCGGAGGCTTTCTTCATGGCCATGCGTCTTCAGACATGCGGCGCCGCGCTGCTCCTGATCGTCTTCTCCGCCTGCGCCACGACGGAGCCGCGCACCCGCAGCACGCGGGTGGCCAACCTCCGGCGAGCGGCGGCGCTGCCCTGGAGGGATGGTGGACGGTGCGTCGTCCGCGAAGCGTCCCGGCCCTGGGCCGTGCTGGTGGAGCGGTGCTATCCGGCCCTCGACCATGACCGGGTCGAGTTCCACGACACGACGGGAAGATGCACGGTCGCCTCGGCCGACGCCGCGACCGTGGGACTCGGTTTCTGCGTGCTGGCGGCCCCTGAAGTCGCCCTGGGCGCGGTCATCGTGCTGGGCCTGGTGGTGGTTGGCGTCGCGATCAAGGAGGAGCTGGATGCGTATGAACTCCGGCACCTCTATCCCGAGGAAGCAGGGACCTCACGGGGGACAAAGGTTGCGTCCCGGGATGCGGTAGCGGACCGGGAGCCGAAGCTGGAACCGGAGCCAGCGGGCCAGGGCCGGCGGCCGCCGGTGCCACCCGTGCCCCTGGACCGGACGGGCCGCGCGAGCTGCGAGCCGGTGCCCGTGCCTCACGCGGGCGAGGACCGCTGGCACAACGAGTGTGCGGACAAGTACCCACCCAACCGTTATCCCGGGATGGATGTACTTGTGGGCGGCGTGAGCTTTGATGCTCTGCAAGTTGGCGTGCGCGTGTTGTGGGAGATCAAGACCCACCAATTCGACACGTACAATTCCTATATCAAAAAGAAGGAACTCGCGAAGGAACTCCTGCAATTGGATAAGGAGCGATCAGCCGCATTGGCATGTGGATATCGCTTCGTTATTGGGGTGAGCACCCAAGCGCACAAAGACGCGTTACTCGAAGCAGATTCGTCGCTCGATGTTGTCGTCACGGGATGCCCACGATGACCAAACCTGGTCCCCTCACCCTCATCGTCTACGCGCCTGCGCTCGTGGGCAAAGATGGACGCACGCTTGATGTCATCCATGGGATGGAAAAGGCACTCCCTGGCGTGCAGCTGGCGTGGCGCCTCTCCGACCGCGGACGTCCCATCGCGTTGCCTCGACGCGACGAGTGGATCCTGGAAAAGATTGAGGACGGGGGCTTCCCCATCGTCTGCAACGGGAATGAGAGCTACCCCGTGACGGTGATGGGATGGGGAAGACCGGGAATCCTCAAGCCGGGAGGTCAACCCCAATTCGAAGTGCACGCAGAGATGCCACTCGATGAGCCTGTCATCACGGCAGCGTCGGCACTGCTTGAGGCCGTGGCGGAGGGAGCACGCTCGTTCTGGGGTCACGCGTCGCCGTATGGTTACGGCTCGGAAGTCTCGCGGCAGTACCGCCGCGCACCGGACGGCCCCGAGCAGTCACCTCGCGGGCTGCCCATGCTCACCCTTCCACAGCAGCTCCCCGCACCTGAGATTCCCTGCTTCCTCGGGTGGGTGAACTACTGGTCCGCGGCCGCCGCGGAGGTCATCGGGTTCCCGGATCCTGCTCGCGATGCCGAGCTGCTCTCGCGGGCGCGTCGCACGCCGTCCGGCGGGTGGATCGTGCAGCTCACGGACACACCGCTCGACTACGACAACCCGGACCACCTGGCCGCGCTCAAGCGGACCTACGAGCGCTTCCCAGCGATCGGCGGGCGCTGAACCGCTGCCCGGCAGTGAGCCCGGGCAGCGGTCCCATCCCTGCTCAACCGCGAGCGGCGCGGGCGTCCTTGCCCCGGGCGCGGGCGGCCTTGGAGAGCACGTCGCTCCCCTTCTCCTCGCCCTTCATCCACGCCTTCAGCGCGGGCACCACCTGCTTGCTCCAGGCGCGCCCGGCGCGCACGGCCAGGAAGTCCTGCACCAGCGCGTCGATGATGGCGGAGAGCTGCTCGGTCAGCTCCAGACGCTCGGAGAGCTGATCATCCTCTTCCTCCGTCAGGAGCGCGGGCAGCTTGGCGGCGCGGATGTCCAGGAACTCGGAATCCAGCGTGACCTCGAACTCGCGCTCGCCGTGCGACACGCGCAGCCGCGCCTGGGACACCAGCAGGCCCCGGTCCAGCGAGTGCCGCACGTTCTCCGAGTACGGCGCCAGCGTGCCCTTGGCGCTCATCTCCGTGACGTCGCCCGCCACGCCGCGCAGCACCACCTTGCCCAGGAAGAGGACGACGACGCCCGCGCCGTCGTGCTCCACCAGCGGGTCGCCCGACTCCGAGCGCCACAGGAGCCACGTCATGAACTCGCGGCCCAGATAGGCCCGGCCGCGCAAGAGCTGTTCGCGCGCCTTGCCCTTTTCGACTTCGGCCTCGTCCTTCTCCTCTTCGGTCGCGACGCCGTCCACGCCGACATCGCCCCGCGCGAACGCCGCCTCTTCCCTCGCCTGCTCACGCCTCGCCATGGGCGTCCTCCACCGAAGCCGTCGCCGGCAGGTCCATGCCAATGAGCTCCGCCGTGGGGCCCAGGGCCTTCTCGTCGATGCCCGCGCGCTGCGCCATGGACGCGGGCGTGATGCCAATCACCTTCACCGCCAGGGCGCCTTCCAGCGCCACGCAGATCTCATCCACCGTCTTGCGCGACGCGGCCCAGACCTGGACCGTGTGCGTCTTCAGGTTCCACGTCACGTCCAGCACGCTGGTGCGCGGCACGGCACGCTGACGCAACAGCTGCTTGAGCTCCGCGCGCTGCTTGTTCTTCTCCGCGCGCGCGGGCGGCCGGCCGTTCTCCTTGCCGAAGGCGGCGGCCCACTTGTCCAGCTCCGACTTCATCATCGACGCAGGCACTTTGAGCGTGTCGATGCGGAAGGCGAACAGGGCGTACTCGCCATAGAAGAGGTTGCCGGTGGCGAACTCGGAGGACTCCGGGTTCTCCAACTCGACAAAGCCCGCGGCGCGCTCTTCCTCGGAGCGGCGGTCGATGGGCTCGAACGCATGGGACTTGAGTCCCTTGGTCATCCAGCGCTTCACGTCGGACGGCGCATCCTTGGCCGGCTCGGTCCGGAAGCGCGAAAAGGTCACGGCACCACGTAGGACAGGCATGGGGCGCGGCAGGATGGGGGGCATGTGACGCCGCGTCAAGGCACTCGGTGTGGCTGGACGAGAAGCGCCGGGAATAGGCCACGCCAGAGATCGTTTGCCCGGGCGCCGTCCAACCGTGCACGACTCCGCCCCACCCCGCTGGCGGGAATCCATGACACTCCCTGGCACGCGACATACGGTGGCCGCCGCCATGCGCCGCGCCCTCCTGCCCGCCAGCGTCGTTGCCCTCTGTCTGTCCGCCTGCACCCACACGCCCACCACGCCGGAGGGCGCCCCGCGCGACACCCTGCGCGGCGTGACGAAGGCCCTCCTGGAGACACTGGAGGCGGACGGCGCGCTCGCGGGCGCGTATGTGGTGGACGCGCGCACCGGCGAGCCGCTCCTCACCCACCGCGAGAACGTGCGGCTGTTGCCCGCGTCCACGATGAAGGTGGTGTCCACCTCCGCCGCGCTGTCCGCGCTGGGGCCGGACTTCCGCTTCACGACGCCGGTGTTCCTGGAGGGCTCGCAGGCGGGAGGCCTGTTCCTGGGCGACGTGGTGGCGCAGGCGTCCGGGGACCCGTCGCTGGGCTCGTGGCGCTTCCCGGAGACGGCGCTCGCGTGTGACCGCATCGCGGAGGCCTTCCAGGCGCGCGGCATCCACCAGTGGCGCGGCAACGTGCGCATCTCCGGCACGGACGGCCTGGACGGCGGCATGGGTCCGGGCTGGGCCTGGGACGACGCGGCCTATGCCTACAGCGCGGCGCCCACGCCCTTCGTCTTCCGCGAGAACGTGGTGGACCTGGCCCTGGCGCGCGCCCCCGGCGCCACCTGCGCGGACGCGCCCTCCATCCAGTGGGCCCCCACCTTCGCCACCCTGTCCGCGGTGGTGAACGTGGACGTGAACGCCGAACGCGCGAACCTGGCCTGCGTGCGCGGAGGCGGCGGGGTGCGCTGCACGTGGCGCTCGCCCACGGGCGGCCCCTGCCCCCAGTCCGCCGCGGTGAAGCTGTCCGTGGACGCGCCGGAGGCCCTGTTCGCCGCGTGCGTGGACGACGCGCTGGCGCGGCACGGCATCACCCGGCTGCCGCTGTCCCTGGAGGCCCCCACCCCGCCCCTGCCGCC
>NZ_RAWL01000157.1:0-18170 GCF_003668885.1 Corallococcus sp. AB049A
GCGCCTGCCTGGCGGCCAGCAGTCAGGGCGGGGGGCTGGCATCGCCAGGGCTTATGAGTCGGTGTTCCCCGGCTGGCGCGGCCGGAGGCGCCGGATGCGGAAGAAATCCAGCCTGCGTGACGGAACGGCTATAAACCGCCCGTTGGCCGTAGCACCCAGGCCCTGACTTGGGCTCGCGGGGGTCTTCACCCCACCCATCCGCGCGCCCCGCTGGAGACCCGATGAGCACCCAAGCCACCGCTGAAGCCCTCACCGACCGGAATCCCCTCTTGAAGTCGCGGCTGGGGTCGTTCCTCGCCGTGGTGCCCCTGAGCATCTGGGTCATCAACCATCTGTGGGACAACCTGTCCGCCTTCTACGGCGCGACGGCCTGGGAAAAGTCGGTGACGGAGTACGCGAACCCGTTCGCCCAGGCGTTCACGTTCATCATCGTCATGCTGCCGCTCCTCATCCACACGGCGTGGGGGCTGGTGCGCATCTTCACGATGAAGCCGAACAACCTCGCCTACAACAACTACGGCAACCTCAAGTACATCGTGCAGCGCGTGGCGGGACTGGGCGTGCTCGCGTTCCTGGGCGCCCACATCTGGCTGGCGTTCCTGCACCCGCGCCTGGTGGAGGGTCACGCGGAGCCCTTCATGGATATCGCGCGGGAGATGCACTACCACGGCCCCACGCTGATGGTTTACCTGCTGGGCACGCTGGGCACCGCGTACCACCTGGCCAACGGCCTGCAGACCTTCGGCATGGGCTGGGGCATCCTCGCGAGCGACCGCTCCATGCGCCGCTTCGAGCCCATCTCCATCCTCATCTTCCTCATCCTGCTGGCCATGTCCTGGGGCGCCATCTACGCCCTCTACACGGCGGGCGCGGCGTACGGCCCGGCGGGCCTGGACGTCGGCTGAAGGCGGCTTGAAGCAGCGCCGGGGCCTTGAAGCCCCGGCCTCCGAAAACACGACCGGCCGCCCCTGACTTCCAGGAGCGGCCGGTTCGCTTTTCAGGGGAGAGGCCCCCGGGCGTTAGAACGGGATGTCGTCGTCCGCGCCGCCGTGGTTGCCGCCCATGGCGCCAGCGTCGTCCATGCCCATGGGAGGCGGCTGACCGTAGTCGTCGCGTCCCTGGGAGTAGCCGCCGCCGTTGCCCTGCTGCTGCCGGCGCCCGCCGCCATTGCCAGCGCCGCCGCTGTAGCCCTCACCGGCGTCACGGCCGCCGAGGAAGGTGACGGAGGTGGCGACGACCTCGGTGGTGTAGTTCTTCTTGTTCTCCTTATCCATCCACTCGCGCGTCTGCAGACGGCCTTCGACGAAGCACTGCCGTCCCTTCTTGAGGTACTCGCCGCACAGCTCCGCGAGCTTTCCCCAGACGACGATGCGGTGCCACTCGGTGCGCTCCTGCTTCTGGCCATTCTTGTCGTTCCAGCTCTCGCTCGTCGCGATGCGGAAGTTCGCCACGGCCTGACCGCCCGGGGTGAAGCGCACTTCGGGGTCCGCCCCGAGGTTGCCGATGAGAATGACCTTGTTCACGCCTCCAGCCATGTTTCCTCCCGATACCTGACCCACCGACGGGTCAGGTGCACCCTGCGAGGCCACACGCCCCGACAGGTCCTTCAGCCCATAGCATCCACCACTGACATTCCCCGGGCCAGAAACCGGCCGGAGGCGGACAGGACGCACGCCCGCCTGCTCTCCGGGCGGAAAGCCTCAGGGATTCCGGGGCCTTGGGTTTGAGGAGGAGACAGGCCGCCCGGACGGCGCGCGTCCGGGCGACAAGGGCACGGCGAAGGAGCCCTACCCGCCCGGGCGGAGGATGCCGGAGGCAGGGACGACGTTGGGCGTGGCGGACGCGGGCGCCACCACCTGGACGGGCTGGGCGCGCTGGGAGGAGCGGGCCTCGGCCGTCTTGGTGGTGAGCGTGGAGTCCAGGCCCTTGGCGAAGGCGACGAGCTGCGGATCCGTCCCGCCGGAGCCCAGCTTGCGCAGGGACTTCCAGAACGGGTGGTTGGTGTCCCCGGTCTTCACCAGGCCCTGGGCCAGGAGCGTCACGGTCGCGTCGCGCTCGGCGGGGCTGGCGGTGCGCAGGGTGGTGACCAGCTCCTCCGGTGCGGTGCGGGCCACTTCACCCAGGCCGTCCACCAGCTCCTCCTGGGCCTGGAGGTCCTGGGCGACGCCGGCCGCGCGGCACAGCTCCAGCACGCGGGCCAGGGCCTCCGTGTTGCCGCCGGAAGCGAGCTCCACCATGGAGCTGACGCCGGGCACGCCCACGGACAGGGCGCGGGCCACCTGGCGCAGGCGGCCGTAGACCTCGTCCGTGGCGGAGTAGCTGTCCAGCAGCGTGCGGGTGCCCAGGTAGTCGTGCGGGTTGGACTGGTAGAGGCTCTCCGCCAGCACGGCGCGCACGGCGGGGTCGCGCTCGCTGCGCCACGCGGTGCGAAGGAACCCGATGTTGCGCTGGTCGCGCTGCTTGCCCAGCTCCAGGTACGTCTTCACGCGGTTGGCGATGTCCGGCAGTCCGCCCTGGGGCTTCTGGCCTTCATTGAGGGAGGCCAGCGCGGTGCCCGGCCCCAGCGTGGAGCCGGTGGCGGCCACGGCGGCGCCCAGCGCGTCCATGCCCGCGACGACGGGACCGGCGCGGCCCGCGTAGTCATTGACCATGATGGAGAAGGAGAACTTCTCTCCGCCCGCGGACTGCACGTAGCCGCTGAGCGCGGAGACGCCCTCCAGGGTGCCCGTCTTGGCGCGCAGCCGGCCCACGGCGTCCGTGCCGTCGAAGCGGTACTTGAGCGTGCCGTCCTTGCCGGCGATGCCCAGCGAGGACAGGTACTCCGGGGCCAGCGGGAAGCGCTCGTACATGTGGCGCAGGAGCCGGTCCACCTGCGCGGTGGAGAAGCGGTTGGCGTCGTTGAGACCGCTGCCGTTCTTCATCACGTAGGTGCCGCGCGGGATGCCCACGTCGCGGTCCAGGAACTCCTCCACCACGTCGATGCCCTTGGTGAACGAGCCCGGCTGTCCGCGCAGCTCCGCGCCCATCGTCTTGAGCAGCGTCTCCGCGACGAAGTTGCTGGACAGCTTGTTGAGGCGCTTGAGGACGATGTCGAACGTGTCGGACTGGGACACGTGCACGACCTTCGCGCGCGACGGCGTCAGGCCCAGCTTCACCTTGCCCTTCACCTTCACGCCACGCGAGGTGAGCAACTGCTTGAGCGACCCGCCGAAGTACATGGGCGGGTTGTCGATCTTCTTCCAGACGCTGACGGCGCCGCGCTCGTCGGGGACCTGGCCCTTGACGACGATCTTCTGCTTGTCACCGGACGCGTCGGACTTCACGGACACGCGGCGCGCGCGGCCGGGGCCGCTGGTGACGGAGCTGTCCACGACGAAGTAGTCGCTGGGGGGCTCCATGTCGACCACGGCCTTGCCGCCGGGAGCGGAGCGCACGTAGACGGCGACCGCGTTCCAGTTGAGGCTCACCGCGCCGGTGGGCGCCATGTACGCGCGGTCGGAGTCCTCCTGGTCGTAACCGGGCGGCGTGCGCTCGGCGTCGAACCAGGAGTCGTCCACGACGATGTCCTGCACCTCCTTGAGGCCCGCGTGGAGCAGCTCGGAGGTCATGCCGTAGAGGCGCTCGGTGGTGATGGTGGGGTCACCCTTGCCGCGCACGTAGAGCGTCTTGACCTTGCCGTCGGCCGGCATCTCCGGCTCGACGAGGAACTCCGTCTCGTAGCGGTACTCCGGCCCCAGGGCGACGAGCGCCGCCGAGGACGTGATGAGCTTCACGTTGGAGGCGGGGTTGAGCAGTTCGTCCGCGTTGTGGCTGAACACGATGGTGCCGTCGTCCAGGCTCTGCATGTGCACGCCGACGCGGCTGCTCTTGAGCGCGGTGCGCTGCATGACCTGCACGAGCGCGTTCTTCAGCGCTTCACGCTCAGCCTTTTTTTCTGCGGACGGCGACGCTGCCAGTGTGGCGGAGGGAAGCCACAAGGCAATGGCGGTCGCTGCCCAGAAGGGTCTGGTTCGAAAAGCCTGCACGCACGCTCCGGGGAAGTCGCGTTCCATTATGAAGAAGGGACGAAAGGGGCGGCAAGGGTGGGGGGAGGATCCACGGCCGCCGCTACCCTGCCCGCCTGCCTGCTTCCTGGAAACAGGAAGAAGGCTGTCGCAGCATGGACGTGCCGCCTGACATCCACCTCGTGACAGACGCCATGCCTCCCCTGCCCTCCCGCGCCCTCCGGGTGTTCCTCCTCGCGCTGGCGCTGGCCGCCGGCTGCCGGGAAGCGGCGCCGCCCGCGGGCGTCACGGTGTTGTTGGAGGCCCCACCGGACAGCCTGGATGACCGCTTCGCCCTCACGGCCCATGGACAGCGGCTGGCGCAGCTCGTCAGTCCGGGGCTCATCACCTTCGATGACGCGAGCCGGCCGGTGCCCCAACTGGCGGAGTCCTTCCGTGACGTCTCCGCCACGGTGGTGGAGTTCATCCTGCGCCCGGGGCTCACCTTCCACGACGGCAGCGCCCTGACGGCTGAAGACGTGAAGGCCAGCTTCGACGCCCTGCGCGACCCGAAGCTGGGCAGCCCCAAGCGCGAGCGGTACGAGCCGCTGGAGCGGGTGGAGGTGGTGGACGCCCGCACGGTGCGCTTCCACCTGAAGCGGCCCTATGCGCCGCTGCTCGCGGAGCTGTCCGCGGCCATCCTGCCCTCGGAGCGCGCGGGGCCCGGAGGCATCGAGGCGCAAGCCGGGCACCCGGTGGGCGCGGGCCCGTTCCGGTTCGAGTCGTGGCCGGACGAGGAGCACCTGACGCTGGTCCCCTTCGAGGGCTGGCACGGGGGAAAGCCCGCCCTGTCGCGGCTGACGTTCCGCGTGGTGCGGGACGAGACGACGCGGGTGCTGGAGCTGCTCAAGGGGCGGGCGGACCTGGTGGTGAACGGCGTGTCCCCGGCGGTGCTGCCCGCGCTGCGAAAAGCGTCGCACCTGCGGGTGGAGACGAAGCCGGGCACGGGCTTCACGTACCTGGGGCTCAACCTGCGCGAGGGGCCGCTCGCGGACGTGCGCGTGCGGCAGGCGCTGTGTCACCTCATCGACGTGCGCCCGCTGGTGGAGCACAAGCTGCACGGCCTGGCGGAGCCCGCGTCCAGCATGCTGCCTCGCGAGCACTGGGCCTTCACCGAGACGCAGGGGTGCGGCTATGCGCCGGAGGAGGCGGCCCGGCTGCTGGACGCGGCGGGGTATCCGGATCCGGACGGGCCCGGGGGACGGCCGCGCCTGTCCTTCACGTTCAAGACGAGCACGGACCGCTTCCGGCGCGCGGTGGCGCTGGTGCTCAAGGAGCAGCTGGCGAAGGGCGGCATCGCGGTGGAGGTGCGGGCGCTGGAGTTCGGGACGTTCTTCGAGGACGTGCGGCGGGGCCGCTTCGAGTTGTTCACGTTGAAGTGGGCCGCCGTGATGGAGCCGGACCTGCTGCGGGGCGCGTTCCATTCCGCGAACATCCCCGGGCCGGAGAACCACTGGGGCGGGTTCAACCGGGGCGCCTTGAAGGATCCGAAGCTGGACCGGGTGCTGGACGCGGCGACGCAGGCGTCGCGGGAGGAGCGCAAGACGCTCTACGCGGAGGCGCAGCGGGAGCTGGACGCGGACATGCCCGTCATCCCGCTGTGGCACGAGGCGAGCGTCGCGGTGGTGTCCTCGCGGCTCGCGGACTTCGAGCCCAGCGCGCACGGCCTGCTGCTGCCGCTGGCGAAGGCGCGGGAGGTGACGCCATGACCCGGAGGCTCGTGTCCGCGGTCATCGCGATGGTGGGGGCGCTGTTGCTGGTGTCGCTGTTCCTGCACCTCGTGCCGGGCGACCCGGTGGACGTGATGCTGGGGGAACAGGCGACGCAGGTGGACCGCGCGGCGCTGCGGCAGGCCGTGGGGTTGGACCTGCCGTGGTACGCGCAGCTCTGGACGTTCGCTCGGGACCTGGCCACCGGGGAGCTGCGCACGTCGCTGCCTCCGTTCCAGCGCAAGGTGCTGCCGGCCCTGGGCGCGGCGCTGCCGTACACGCTGCTGCTCACGGTGGCGGCCATGGCCGTGTCCCTGGTGCTGGCGCTGCCCCTGGGCGTGATGGCGGCGGCCCGGCGAGGGACACCCGTGGACGCGGCGGCGATGGGCGTGTCCGTGGCGGGAGTCGCCCTGCCCCGCTTCTGGCTGGGGCCGGTGCTGATCATCCTGTTCGCGCTGAAGCTGGACTGGCTGCCCGTGTCGGGCGCGGAGTCGTGGCGGCATCTGGTGCTGCCCGCGTTCACGCTGGGCACGGCGCTGGCCGCGTTCCTCGCCCGGATGACTCGCGCGACGATGCTGGAAGCGCTGCGTGAGGACTACGTCACGGTGGCTCGGGCCAAGGGCCTGTCCCCTCAAGTGGTGCTGTGGAAGCACGCGTTCCGCAACGCGCTGCTGCCGCTGGTGACCGTGCTGGGGTTGGAGTTCGGCGCGCTGCTGGGTGGCGCCATCGTGACGGAGAAGGTGTTCGCGTGGCCGGGCATGGGCACGCTGCTGCTCACCGCCATCGAGAGGCGCGACTACAACACCGTGCGCGCCACGGTGCTCCTCTTCACGTTCTGCTACGTGCTGGTCAACACGCTCACCGACCTTACGTATGCATGGGTCGACCCGCGCGTGCGGAGGCGCTCATGAGCGCGGCCCACCGCTTCCGGCTGAACTCGTGGGGTGCCCGGTTCGGGCTCGCCGTGGCGTGCGTCTGGGTGTTCACCGCGCTGTTCGCGCCGTGGCTCAGTCCGCATGCGCCGGACGCCATCGACCTCACGCGCGAGCTGTCGCCTCCGACGCCGGGCCACCTGCTGGGCACGGGGGAGAACGGCATTGATGTCCTGACGCACGTGCTCTACGGCGCTCGCGTGTCGCTGGAGGTGTCCTTCTTCGCCGTGGTGCTGTCCGCCGCGGTGGGCATCACGCTGGGCGGCATCGCGGGCTACGCGGGCGGGCTGGTGGACGAAGCGCTGATGCGGCTGGTGGACGTGCTGCTCGCGTTCCCCGGCATCCTGCTGGCGCTGTTCATCACGGCGGTGCTGGGGCCCAGCCTCGCCAACGTGGTGTTCGCGCTGTCGTTCACCGGGTGGACGGGCTACGCGCGGCTGACGCGTGCACAGGTGCTGACCCTGCGCGAACGGGACTATGTGCAGGCGGCTCGGGCCCTGGGGAGCGGGCCGGGCCGCATCCTGGTGCGGCACCTGTTGCCCAACGCGGCGGGGCCGCTGCTCGTGCAGGCGACGTTCGCGCTGCCGGGCGCCATCGTCGCGGAGGCGTCCCTGAGCTTCCTGGGGCTGGGCGTCCCACCGGGCACACCGTCGTGGGGCGCGCTGGTGGACCAGGGGACGCAGTACCTGCTGGTGGCACCGCACGTGGCCCTGTTTCCCGGCATCGCGCTGGCGCTCACCGTGCTGGGCTTCAACCTGCTGGGCGATGCGCTGCGTGACGCGATGGATCCGCGCCACGAGGGACGGTGACTTGAAGGCCCCGGGCGTCCCTGGCAGGAAGCAGGGGCGGAGGTGACGAACACATGAAGGCCGTGGTGCAGCGCGTACTGGAAGCGTCGGTGACGGTGGACGGCAAGCGCGTGAGCGAGATGGGTCCGGGCCTGCTCGTGCTGCTGGGCGTGGGCAAGGGCGACACCGACGCGGACCTCACGTGGATGGTGGAGAAGCTGGCCACGCTGCGCATCTTCGAGGACGCCGACGGCAAGATGAACCTGTCGCTGGAGGACACCTCCAAGCACCTCATCGTCGTGAGCCAGTTCACCCTCTACGGCGACGCGCGCAAGGGCCGCCGGCCCAGCTTCATCGACGCGATGGAGCCCGTCGCCGCCAAGGCCCTCTACGAGCGAGCCTGCGAAGCACTGCGCCAGCGAGGCCTCACCGTGGGCACGGGCATCTTCGCCGCGGACATGAAGGTCGCGCTCGTGAACGACGGGCCGGTCACCATCCTCCTGGAGAGCCCGCCGAAGGCCGCCGCTCCGGCCTGAGGCCTCAGCGCACGTCGAGCGTGCGGCGGAAGAACGCCACGCCTTCCGCGTTCGTGCGCGCATGCGAAGCCGGACGCGTCCCCGCCACCGGGTCCCGGCACAGCATCGCGATGACGTCGAAGCCCTTCGGGTAGCACTCGGGCAGGAACGTGAAGTGGCCGGCGTCTTCGAGCACCACGGTCGTCGCGGCCGGCAGCAGTCCTGCCAGGTGCATGCCGTGCCCTTCGTGCGGCATCAGCTCATCTCCCTTCGCGAGCACCAGCGCCACCGGCTTCTGGATGTCGGCGGTGTCCCGCGCTTCGAACGAAGCGGCCATGCCCGGCGCCATCGCGAACGCGGCCTTCACCCGCGGATCCAGGTACGACGCTCGCGCGCGCTTCATGTCGATGCGGCTGTAGTCCACGTCTCGCAGGCCCTCGCAGCCAATCTCCTCGCGGGTTCCTGGCGTCTTGCAGCGCTTCTCAATCCACTCCAGGTTCAGGTTCAGCCCCACCAGCGCCAACGCCGTGTAGCCGCCCATCGAGTGTCCCGCCGCGCCGATGCGCTCCGGATCCACTCGCGGGCCCCACTTCGGGTCCTTCAGCAGGTGGTCCAGGACGACCGTGAAGTCCTGCGGGCGCTCGTAGGCGCGCGCGAAGCCCTCCGGGCTCGTGTCGCCGAAGGTGTTGCCCGGATGGTTCAGCCCCACCACGACGAAGCCGTGCGCCGCCAGGTTCGAACCGAACCAGGACAGGTCCATCACCGAGCCCCCGCTGCCGTGCGACAGCAGCACCACCGGCCAGCGCTCCCGTGCGTCCGACAGCGGTGCGTCCTTCGCTCCGTAGAACGGCTTGAACACGTCCGACGGCGCGCGGTTGTCCATCGGCGTGCCGGGCGCCACCGGGTACCAGACCAGCGGCTTCAGCGTGCGGCGGCGGACCGGGTCCTCGTACGTCAGCGACTGCGTGACGCCCACCGCCCAGGCCGCGTCCGCGCCATAGAGCGACGCATGGTCCGTGCGCGGCGCCTCCGCCTTCTTCGACGAGGAACAGCCGCCCGCCAGCAGCACGGCGGAGACGAGGAGCATGGGACAGGGGCGGAACATGGCCCCCGAGCATGGCCGGGAACAGCGAACCAAGTAAATCCAGAACGCGCCGTCTACCTCAGCCCAGACGTCTGCTCACTGGACGTCCAGCGTGCGACGGAAGAACGCCACCGCCTCCGCCTGCGTGCGCGCATGCGTGGCCGCGCGCGTCCCAGGGACTTCGTCCCGGCACAGCGGCGGCGCGACCTCGAAGCCCAGCGGCTTGCACTCGGGCAGGAAGCTGAAGTGCCCGGCGTCGTCGAGCACCACCGTCCTCGCCGCGGGCAGCTGCCCCGCCAGCTTCATGCCCATGAGCGCGTGCGGCATCAGCTCGTCGCCCTTCGCGAGCACCAGCTCCACGGGCTTCTGGATGTCCGCCAGGTCCCGGGGCTCGTAGGAGCCCGCCATGCCCGGCGCCATCGCGAAGGCCGCCTTCACGCGCGGGTCCTGGTACGACGCGCGCGCGACCGTCATGTCGATGCGGCTGTAGTCCACGTCCCGCAGGCCCTCGCACCCCACGTGGTCGCGGGTCTCCGGCGCGGTGCAGCCTTCGGCGATCCACGCCAGGTTCATGCGCGCGCCCACCAGCGCCAGCGCCGTGTAGCCGCCCATGGAGTGCCCCGCCGCGCCGATGCGCTCCGGGTCCATGCGCGGGCCCCACTTCGCATCCTTCAGCAGGTGGTCCAGCACGGCCGTGAAGTCCTGGGGCCGCTCATAGCCGCGCGCGTAGCCCTCCGGGCTGTCGTCCCCGTAGGTGTTGCCCGGGTGGTTCACCGACACGACGAGGAAGCCGTGCGCCGCCAGGTGCGCGCCCAGCCAGGACATGTTGATGGCCGTGCCCCCGCTGCCGTGCGACAGCAGCACCACCGGCCAGCGCCCCCGTGCGTCCGACACCGGCGCGTCCTTCGCCGCGAGGAAGGGCGCGAAGATGGGCGAAGCCGGCTGCGTCTCCATCCGCGTGCCGGGCGCCGCCGGATACCAGACCACCGTCTTCAACGAGCGGTGGCGCGCGGCGTCCTCCACCGTCAGCGAAGAGAGACCCACCGGGTAGGCCGCGTCCACGCCGGATGCGGAGGCGGGCTGCCCGGCGCCACGCGAGGAGGCACAGCCTCCCGTCAGCAGGGCCGTGGAGATCAGCAGCGCGCGGGAGAAGCATCGCGAGAAGGGGGACATGGGGCGGACTCCTCCGGGGCCTCGGTGGGCCTCATACGGCGGGCATGCGTGCCCGTGACACTACGGATTGGGACGGGGCGCCATTGCGGCAGGGCCCGCGCGGCTCACAGCCGCACGGTGGTCCCGCGCGTCACCAGCGCGGCCAGGCCCTGCTTCGTCTGCGCGGCGGTGCGCAGGTGCAGCGTGAGCGCGCCCAGCTCGCGGATCCACGTGGCGGCGTTGGGGCCCAGGCCGGAGAACAGCACGGACAGGGGCGGCGGCTGGGGCAGCTTCCCCGTCCAGTAGCCCAACACCTCGTCGCGCTCCGGCAACACCGGCAGCTTCATGCGCTCCTGCTCACGCGTCAGGAGCCGCTCCAGCTTGCGCGGCAGGTTCACCTGCCAGTGCAGCACCGTCTTCGCCGGCCGCCAGGCCCAGTCCGCGAAGGCGAACCGCTCCCGGGGCGCGTACTCGCCCCGGCCCTGCGTCACGAAGACGCGGTCCGGCGGGAACTCCGGGAAGGGGTCCCACTGCCCGGCCAGGAGCGACGCCAGGCCCTGCTCGCCCGGGGGACGGCGGCGGAAGTTGTCCCGCACCACGCGCGCCGCCTTCGCGTCCCAGTAGGGATAGGACGGGTCCTCCACCATCAGCGCCAGGTTCAGCGCCTCGTCCCACTCGTCCGCGTAGCCGCCGGGGGCGCCGCCCACCTCCCAGCCGCCGGGCGACTCGCGCCAGGGCTGGAACACCAGCCGGTCCACCAGGTCCATCCACCCGTCCGAGTCCACCGACCCCACGCCCCCCGGCAGCGCCGACGAGGCCAGCCGCTGGCAGAGCGTGAACGCCTGCGCGTCCCCCAGGTGGTTGGCGAGCGCCTCCAGCGCGCCGGAGGCATCCCCCATGGCGTGCGCGAAGAAGGGCAGCACCTGCTCATGGAAGAAGCGGTCGTTGATGGGACGCAGGACGACGTCCATGCGGGGCGTCTCCTGTCAGGCCCTCAGGGCCGCGCGTCTTCCTGGACGATGAGGGCGTGGATGTCCGCGGCCGAGGGCGCCTCCAGGATGGCCGCCCGGAAGCGCGGGTTCTTGAAGAGCCGCGAGATGCGCGCCAGCGCCTTCAGGTGCACCCCGGCGCTGTTCTCCGGCGCCACCAGCGCGAAGAACAGGTGCGTGGGCTTGCCGTCGATGGATTCGAAGTCCACCCCCGTGCGCGACACGCAGAAGGCCGCCTGGAGGCTGTCCATGCCCGCCAGCTTGCCGTGCGGGATGGCCACGCCTTCGCCAATCCCCGTGCTGCCCAGCTTCTCGCGTTCCTGGAGCACCGCCACCAGCCGGTCCTCGCGCAGATTCGGATGCGCCCGGGCCAGCGTGGCACTCAGCTCGCGCAGCACCTCGGGTTTGGTCCGGGACTGCATGTCCGCGACGACCGCCTGGGGGCTGAGGAAATCGGCGATTCTCAATGGCGCTCCCGCACTGGCGCTCCGGGCCGGCAATGATTCCTCGGCCGGCAATTACTCCTCACACTGGATTCGCGCAAGGGTCGCCTGGGCGGTGGCAGGCGCTTCGCTCACTGCGCGTCAGCCCGGGCCCCGGGCCCCGGGCCTGGAAAGGCCCCGGACCCGGTCCCTGGGTTCAACCAAACGGCGGTCAGGTGCCGGTGGCGGCCACCGGCGCGTCGGGCAGGTGGGGTTCGATGAGGCCGAACCCACCCTCCTTGCGGCGGTAGACGATGGACAGCGCCTGGGACTGCTGGTTCTGGAACACGTAGAAGTCGTTGTTCATCAAGTTCATCTGCATCACCGCGTCATCCACGGACAGCGACTGGATGGCCAGGTGCGTGGTGCGCACCAGGCGGGCGACGCCCGACTCGGCCACCGGCGCCGGGGCGGCGGCGGGCGCGGCCTGGGCGGCGGGGGCGGAGGCCTCGGCGGCCTGCTCCGGCTCGTGGAGCTCGAAGACGTCGTGGCGGACCTTCACCAGGTCCTGGCGGTGGTGGACCTTCTCCTTGCCGTGGTGCGACTTGAGCTTGTCGCGGTAGCGGCGCAGCTGGCGTTCGATCTTGTCCATCGCCAGGTCGATGGACGCGTACATGTCATCGCTCTTCTCACGCCCCCGGAGGATCCAGGCGCCGGAGTGGATGGTGATGTCCGCGTGATGCAGGTGCCGCTCCAACGACAGCACCACGTGGGCCTCACCAGCCCGGTCCAGCAGTCGGTTCACCCGCTCGACCTTTTCACGGGCGTACTCCTTCAGGGAATCCGACGCTCCGAACTGACGGAAGGTGATGTTGAGCTGCATGCGTGGCTGCCTCCTATGGAGAGAGGTAAGCTCCGTCACAGATCAGAAACGGAGCCCACGCCGAAAGCAACCCGCCCCCCCAGGTTGGAACTTCCCGTCCACGGCTCGCGTTCGCGAAAGCGACCGCAATAGGACACGTCTGGTGTCCGCTGCATGGCACGGCGGGGGGACTCCGGCCCGGGCCTCATTTTCTGGCCTGGAATCCCCCACACTCCGTGCGTGGAACTCAGGCGAGCAACATGCCTCCGGTGACGCCCAGGATGTCCCCGTTGACGAAGCGCGACTCGTCACACGCGAGGAACACGTAGGAGGGCGCCAGCTCCGCGGGCTGCGCGGGCCTTCCGGTGGGCGAGCTCTTGCCGAACTCCTTCACCTTCTCCGCGTCGAAGGACTGCGGAATCAGCGGCGTCCACACGGGGCCCGGCGCCACGGCGTTGACGCGGATGCCCCGGCTGATGAGCTCCTGCGACAGGCCCTTGGTGAAGGCGACGATGGCGCCCTTCGTGGAGGCGTAGTCGAGGATTTCGGCCGAGGGCTGATACGCCTGGATGGACGCGGTGTTGATGATGGTGGCGCCCGGCTTCATGTGCGGCAGCGCGTACTTCACCATGTGGAACATCGCGAGGATGTTGACCCGGAAGGTGCGCTCCACGCGCTCCGCGTCCAGCTCCTCGAACTTCTCCACCGCCTTGCCCTGGAAGGCCGCGTTGTTCACCAGCACGTCGATGCGGCCGAACTTCTTCACCGTGTCCTCGACGATGCGCTTGCAGGTGGCCTCCAGCGCCATGTCTCCGGACAGGGCCAGCGCCTGCCGCCCGGAGCCCTCAATCACCCGGCGGGTGTGGTTGGCGTCGTCCCCCTCGTTGAGGTACGCGAACGACACGTCCGCGCCCTCGCGCGCGAAGGCCAGGCACACCGCGCGGCCAATGCCGCTGTCGCCGCCCGTCACCAGCGCGACGCGGTCCTGCAGCCGGCCGAAGCCCTTGTACGACTGCTCGCCGTAGTCGGGCTCCGGGGACATGGCGCCCTCGTGGCCGGGGGCGGACTGCGTCTGCTCCGGGAAGGGCGGCTTGGGGCCGGCGGTGCGGGGATCGGGATTGCGGGCCATGGCGTCACTCCGTGGGAAGGAAAAAGCGTTCCCTCACGGTGGAGGCGCTGGCACGCAGCGGCAAACACGCGCGGGCCGCCTGCCCGCCCGGCTCAGGGCACCACGGAGAGCACGAAGTCCTGCGAGTGGAAGATGGCGCCCGAGCACGACGCCACGCCCGTGCACTCGGTCACGGTGGCCGTGAGGTCCGCGCCCAGCGTCAGGGTGTGGTTCGCCTGCGGGGTGCCCGCGGGGATGGCGACGGTGGACAGGTTGCCGTCCTGCGTGACTTCGAGCACGCCGGGCGCGCGGCCTCCCTCGCGCAAGAGCAGCGCCTCCACCGGGCCGGGCACCTCCGTGGAGGGCTCCCAGAGGAAGTCGTAGGAGTGGCCCACGCGCAGCTTGTCCGG
Source organism: Corallococcus sp. AB049A (assembly GCF_003668885.1). NCBI lineage: Bacteria > Pseudomonadati > Myxococcota > Myxococcia > Myxococcales > Myxococcaceae > Corallococcus > Corallococcus sp. AB049A. The sequence goes on from NZ_RAWL01000157.1 coordinate 14,015, forward strand.
CGTGCCCTCGCCCTGGAACGTGAACTTGCGCTTGGCCTTGGCGTTCTTCACCACCAGGCGCACGGTGCTGGTGGCGTCCTGCAGCTGCACGACGACGTCCTCCACCGCCTCGCGGCCCCAGGCCGCCGGATCGAAGTTGAAGAAGGCGCGGCTGTTCTCGCACGCCTCCGCGCGCCCGCCCACGTCCGAAGCGCCGCCCGGCACCAGCGTCATGGGCTGGCCGTTGAGGGTGGCCGTGACGTCGGCCGCGAAGCGCGAGCACGGCCCGTCCGCCGCCACCGAGTAGCTGACCGTCACGCGGTGCGCGCCCTGCGCGTCCGGCGTCTCCGCGTCGTCCACGTCCGCCAGCGCGAACGTGAGCGAGCGGTCCGACAGCTCCGCCAGCGACATCACCTTCGTCTCACCGCCGCCACAGCCGGTGAGCGCCACGAGCGCCCCCAGGGCGGTGAGGCGGAAGACGGTTCGACGCGGGCTCGGGACGGGGAAGGTCATGGCGGCCGGCACCCTATCACTCCCGCGCCAGCAGTCCTTCGAGCCGCGCCTTCACGCCCGGCCACTCGCTGTCGATGAACGCGTAGTACGCGCTGTCGCGCACCACGCCGCCGCGCACCAGCATGTGGTTGCGGAGGATGCCCTCGAAGGAAGCACCCAGGCGCTCGATGGCCGCTCGCGAGCGCACGTTGCGCCGGTCGGTCTTGAGCTGCACGCGCATCACGCCCAGCGACTCGAAGGCGTGCGTGAGGAGCAGGAACTTGCACTCCGTGTTCACCCGCGTGCGCCACGCCCGGCGGCCCAGCCACGTGGAGCCGATCTCGAGCGTCCGGTACTCGCGCGAGATGTCCAGGTAGCGCGTGGTGCCCACCACGTCCCCGCTCGCCCGTTCGATGATGGCGAAGGGCTGCTCGGTGCCCGCCGCGGCCGCCTTCAGCCCGGCGGACACGTAGGACGCGACGTCGTCTTGCGTGCGCAGCACGCGCGAGAAGTGGGTGAAGATTTCGGGTTCGCAGAGCGCCGTGAGCGCGGGCACGTGGTCCAGGCTCAGCGGCACCAGCCGCGCCGCGCGTCCCTCCAGCGTGGCGGGAGGGACGACGAGCGGAACAGGGTCGCGATGGGGAACGCCGACATCATGGGGGAGCACGGGGTCCATGGACCCGCTTCATGCCCCAAACCGGCCCTGGCGTGCAGGGCCGGTGATTCCGGAACAGCGCTAGAAGTACTTCTTGCGCTTGCTGCTGGGGAGGATGCCCAGCACCTCGCGGTACTTGGCCACCGTGCGGCGGGCAATCTCGGTGCCCTGCGAGCGCAGCAGCTCCACGATCTTCTGGTCCGAGTACGGATTGCGCGGGTCTTCCTGCGACACCAGCTGCTTGATGTGGTGCTTCACGGCCTCGCTGGCCGTGTCCTCGCCGGACACGCGCGCGATGGACGAGTTGAAGAAGTACTTCAGCTCGAAGATGCCCTGCGGCGTGTGCACGTACTTGCTGGTGGTGACGCGGCTGACGGTGGACTCGTGCATGCCGATGTCCTCCGCCACGTCGCGCAGGATGAGGGGCTTGAGGTGCGCGATGCCCTTGTCCAGGAAGTCCCGCTGGAACTTCACGATGCTCTCGGTGACCTTGTAGATGGTCCGCTGCCGCTGGTGGATGGAGCGGATGAGCCACATCGCGCTGCGCAGCTTGTCCTGGATGAACTCCTTCGTCTGCCCGGGGCTCACCGCGCCCGTCTTGAGCGCGTTCCGGTACATGCCGGAGATGCGCAGCTTGGACAGGCCGTCGTCGTTGAGGACCACGGTGTAGTCGTCGTCCCCCAGCTTGTAGACGAAGACGTCGGGGGTGATGTACTGCGCGTCATCCCCGCTGAAGTTGCGGCCCGGCCGCGGGTCCAGCTTCGGGAGCAGCTTCGCCGCCGCGACCACCTCATCCAACGTGACCTTGAGGTCCTTGGCGATGGCCGGCAGGTTCTTGGACTCCAGATATTTCATGTGCCGCTTGATGATGAGGCCCAGGAGCGCCGCGTTCGGGTCCTTCATCGCCTGCAGCTGGATGAGCAGGCACTCCTGCAGGTCGCGCGCGCCGCAGCCCCGGGGCTCCAGGTTCTGGATGCGGCGCAGGGTGCGCTCGGCCACGTGCATGGGCACGTCCGCCTCGTTGGACAGGCGGATGAGCGGGTCGCCTTCAATCTCCGGCAGCTTGAGGTAGCCGTCGTCGTCCAGGTTCCCGAGGATGAGCACCGCCACGCGGCGCTCGGCCTCGTTGAGCCGCAGCGTGCCCAGCTGCTCCTGGAGGTGGTCGACCAGGTCCTCCTTCTTCACCATGTTGGCTTCGAACGACGGCAGGTCGTCCGTGGCCACGTTGCCCTTGTTGGAGGCGGTGGTGGGCTCGTTGAACTGGTAGCTGTTGAGGTAGGACTCCCAGTCAATCTCCGGGGGGCCCTCGCCGTCCGCCTTGAACTCCTGGGCCGTTTCAGGCGTCGCCGACGGCAGGTCCACGTCGCGCGCGACTTCCGTGTTGTCCGCTTCGAGCGAGGCCTCGCCAGGCTCCTTCTCGCTCACCTCGCCGGGCATGCCCTCCTCGGGCTGCTCCAGAAGCGGGTTCTGCTCCATCTCCTCGCGGACCTGGTCCAGGAGCTCCATACGAGAGAGCTGGAGGAGCTTGATGGCCTGCTGCAGCTGGGGCGTCATCACCAGCTGCTGGGCGAGCTTCAGGCTCTGTTTGAGTTCCATCGCCATGTGGGGGCGTCTCCGGAAGGCTTGCGTGCCACTTGATTGGAGGTTCCAATCAAGGACCGTGCCAACCTAACAAGGACCCCCGGCCACGTCCAGTGCCCCAGCACATGGTTTCTGATTTGCAGTGTCTAAAAATCCGCAGGAAATCCGACAGGTTGCCGCAACCCCCGCTCGCCTGGCTGATGTTCAAACGTCGACGCAAAAGTGGGGCCAACTTCACCCGGAGCATCTGGAGACATACGGGGAGGGCGGGTTTTCACGGAGCCTGGAGACGGAACCGGTCTCCCAGGTAGACGGCTCTCGCACGGGCCGAACCGGCGATCTGCGCGGGGGTGCCCTCTTCGAGGATCTGACCCTGTGCGATGATGTAGGCCCGGTCGCAGATGCCCAGGGTGTCCTGGACGTTGTGGTCGGTGATGAGGATGCCCAGGCCCCGCTCCCGCAGGAGGTGGATCTGACGCTGGAGGTCGCCCACGTTGATGGGGTCCACGCCGGCGAAGGGCTCGTCGAAGAGGATGAAGCGGGGGGCGGGGATGAGGCTGCGGGCGATTTCAGCCCGGCGCCGCTCGCCGCCGGAGAGCGTTTCTCCCCAGGACTCGGCGACGTGGGAGAGGCCGAACTCCTCCAGGAGGGTGTCCGCGCGCTGCTTGCGGTCCTGCGCGGTGAGGCCCTTCTGGAGCTCCAGCACGGCGAGGAAGTTCTCGCGCACCGTGAGCTTGCGGAAGACGGAGGCCTCCTGCGGCAGGTAGCCCACGCCCCGGCGGGCGCGGCGGTGCATGGGCAGGTGGGTGAGGTCCTCGTCGCCCACGCGCACCCGGCCCGCGTCCGGCGTCACCAGGCCCACCACCATGTTGAAGCTGGTCGTCTTGCCGGCGCCGTTGGGGCCCAGCAGGCCCACGACCTCACCCGGGGCGACGTTGAAGGACACGCCGCGCACCACCTGGCGGCCCCGGAAGGTCTTCTGGAGCCCTTCGGCGAAGAGCTTCGCGCCGCTCATGGCACCGTGCCCGGGGGCTTGGGCGCGGGCGCCTTCTTGCGGGTGCCGGGGACGGCGGTGGTGGACGGGGAGTCCACGAGGATGCGGGCGTTCTCCACCTCCAGGCGCTCGTTGCCCAGCACGAGGCGCACCTTGGTGCCGGTGAGGTAGGTGTTGCCCTGGCGGGCCTCCGGGGAGCCCGTCACCACCAGCACGCCGGAGGGCACGTCGTAGTCGGCGCGCTCGCCCCGGGCCTGCCGGTCGCCGTCCACCGCGCGCACGTTGCCGGCGCACACCACGCGCGTCACCTGACGGGTGGCGTTGTAGTAGCCGGTCATCTTGTCGCAGCGGATGTCCATGGTCTGGTGCTTCACCACCACGTTGCCGGTGAGCACCGCCTGGTTGCGGTCGCCGGTGACGTGGTCCGCGGACAGGTCCACCGGGTTGCGCAGGCC
>NZ_RAWL01000158.1:0-18164 GCF_003668885.1 Corallococcus sp. AB049A
TTCCCACCCTTCGACCAAGAATTCGGGCGGCGCGGCGTCTTCTCCGCGCGCCTGAGCAACGTTTTCATCACCCATGGGGTGTGCTTAGGTCGCAAACCCCTTTGAATGCCCAGGGTTCCTCCCACGGGGAGGGGCCCGGGTCACTCCCGGAGCGACTTCATGGACAACAACACCGAGGCCCCCCGAGAGAAGCCCTCCGTGGCGGAGGCGTTCGAGCGGATCTGGAGCCAGGCGCTCCTGGCGGTGAACACGGCGGAGGAGGAGGCTTCGCGCGCCGTGCAGCGCGTGGCGTCCGTCGCGGGCTGGAGCCAGGACGAGGTGAAGCGTCAGGCCCGCGAGTTCGCGGAGCGGCTGACGGGGCACCGCAAGGACCTGGAGCACAACGTGGAGGAGCGGGTCCGCACGGCGCTGTCGCTCTTGAAGCTGCCCCGCCGCGAGGAGCTGCAGGCGTTTGGTGCCCGACTGGAGCGTTTGAACGAACGCATCCAGGCGCTGGAGCACCGTAAGTGAGTGGCCCCGCCGCCTCGGGCGGCAGGTCGCTGGGAACGCGGTTCTTCGCGGGGCTGCACGCCCTGAGCAGCGGGTGCTCCCGGCTCCCGCTGCTCGCGGGTGTGGCGCTCGTGGTGTCCGCGCGGGTGGTGCCCCTCCTGGAGGAGTCCGCCCCCCAGTCCGTGGTCCCCGAGGTGGTGGCCCAGGAGTCCGTCTCCGAGGAGGCGGCGCTCATTGACGCCGTGCTGGCCAAGCGGGCCCCGGACCTGGGGCTCACGCTGCGCCGGCGGTTGGGGCAGGCCATCGACGAGGAGTCCCGCCGCACGGGGTATGACCCGTTGCTGGTGCTGGCCCTCATCGACGTGGAGTCCGACTTCGAGGAGGAGTCCGTCTCCGAGAAGGGCGCCCGGGGCCTGATGCAGATCAAGCCCAGCACGCTGCACTTCCTGGCGGAGAAGGAAGGCCTGAAGCTGTCGCGCGAGGAGGTGGTGGCGGACCCCGCCGTCTGCGTGCGCCTGGGCATCCGCTACCTGCGCAACCTGCAGGGCCGCTTTGGCGGCGACCTGGACCTGGCGCTGATGGCCTACAACGCGGGCCCCACGCGCATCCGGGACGCCATGAAGGCCGGGGAGCTGGAGAAGTTCCGCCGCTACCCCCGGGCCGTGCGGCGCGACTTCCGCCGCTTCCGCGAGGGACATGGCCTGGGCGGGGACTGGGCGCTGGCGCAGCGCGAGCCGCCTCCGCCGACGCCCGACGAGGCTCCGACCGCGGCGCCCTGAGCTCCCGGCCCGGCCGGACTGGAAGAGGGGCCCCGGTGTGAATGTTCGGGGCGGCGGAGCGCTCCAAGCGGGGCCGTCGCCGCCTTGTCCCGCTCCCCCGGGTGCGCTAAGTCGTTTGCAAGCTCCCGGGACTGTTGAGGATTCCTGAGGAGGAATGCCCCCATGCCCCGCCCGTCCGCCCGCATTGCACTCACCGTCGCGGCTTCGCTCGTTCCCATGCTGGCCCTGGCCGGTTCGGTCTTCCTCAACGGCGTGAAGATCGACGGTGTGACGAACACGCGCTTCGAGAAGGCCACCGTCCGCATCGACGCGGAAGGCAACGTCCACATCGACGCGCCGGGGTATGCCGCCCGCGTGACGACCGTGACGCCCACGCCCGCGGCCTCGCCGGGGCGCATCACCCAGCGCTACTGGCTGGTGACGGAGCAGACGACGCCGGGCATGACGGACTTCGACATCGACGTGTACGTGAACTCGCGCTGGCTGCGTCGTTTGCGCAACAACGAGGACCAGGTGGTGATGGACATCACCAGCCAGTTGCGTCCCGGCGCGAACGCGGTGACGCTGATTGCCCGCAAGCAGAGCACGGGCAGCCGCCGCAGCACGTCCTCCGGGAACGTCTTCAAGGTGATCATCGGCGAGGGCAACGAGGGCGGTGGCAACGTGATGATTGACACGCCCCTCATCCGCTTCCAGAAGACGGCTGCGGACGCGCAGGACGCGACCGAGGAGTTCACCCTCACCACCCGCTAGGGTGCGCGGGAAGGGAGACAACGGTGTTCACCATCGACGAGCGCTACCGGGGCCTTCCCGCGAATCGCGACCAGGTGCTCGCGCTGCACCTGTCCCTCAACACGCCGCACGTGGCCATTCCCGGCAAGCAGGCCGGGCCCGCGCAGGCCTTCGTGGTGGGGCTGCGGGGCGGGCAGGGCGCGGGCGTCTTCGTGTACCTGTACCTCGTGGAGGCGGGTGACTGCGCGGTGTACGTGTCCGGCCGGCGCATCCAGTCCGCGGACGAGCTGCGCGAGGACGAGGACGACGCGCTCGCGTTCGTGGAGTCGCTGGGCTTCATGATGGACAACGCGAACTGGCGCGCCGCGGCCCCCGCGCAGCAGGACGAGTGGCTGAAGACGCTGCCCGTGTTCTTCCGGGAGCCCACGCTCGTGCCCGCCGTGAAGGCCCGCGCCGAAGAGAAGCGCAACGTCGCCACCACCCTGGGCCGCTTCCTGGCCGCGTTCTGACCCTCCACCCCGGATTGGCACCCATGTCCCGCATCACTTCCTCCTGCTTCCTCGCGTTCGCGCTCGCGTCGGCGGGCTGCGCGCACGTCCCCACGGAGAATGAGCGCCGGAGCTCGGAGATCCACTACGACCTGGGCGTGCAGGCCCAGCAGCACGGCCACGTGCAGGACGCGCTCGCGGAGTACCAGAAGGCGCTGGACCAGAACCCGGACAACCCGGAGGCGCACAACGCGATGGCGCTCCTGCTGCACCTGTCCTTCCGGCGGCTGGACGAGGCGTCGTCCCACTACGAGAAGGCGCTGAAGCTGCGGCCGACCTTCTCCGACGCGCGCACCAACCTGGGCAACCTGCGCCTGGACCAGGGACGCTACGACGAGGCCATCAAGCTCTACGAACAGTCGCTCAACGACATGCAGTACCGCTACGGCTTCTCCGCGCAGGGGAACCTGGGCTGGGCGCTGTACAAGAAGGGCGACACGGTGAACGCGGTGCAGAACATCAAGGCCGCCATCACCACCAACCCGGAGTTCTGCCTGGGCTACAAGAACCTGGGCATCATCTACGACGAGACGGGCAAGACGGAGGACGCGTGCCGGCAGTTCGGCAACTACCGTGAGAAGTGCCCGGACGTGGCGGACGCCTACCGCCGTGAAGGCGTGTGTCAGGCGAAGCTCGGGCGGGCGGACGAGGCGAAGAAGGCGTTCGCGGCCTGCGAGGCCAAGGCCCAGCCCAACGAGCAGGACCTCAAGGACGACTGCCGCTCACTGCTGGACCACCTCTAGCCGCGGGGCCCCGAAAAGACCGTGGACCACGTCGACTTCGGCAAATACCTCAGCCAGCAGCGCGAGTTGCGCGGCCTGTCGCGCGAGGACGTCTCCCGGGAGACGAAGATACCCCCCAGCCTCGTCGCGGCGCTGGAGGCGGGGCAGGTGGAGCGGCTGCCCGAGCGCGTGTTCGTGCTGAACTACATCCGCGCGTACGCGCAGGTCATCGGCCTGTCGCCGGAGGAAGCGGCGCTGCGCTACGAGGAGGTGGACCGGGCGGTGCCCGCGCCATCGCCGGCGCAGCTCGAGAAGGCGCGGCGCAAGCGGGCGTACCTCATCCTGGCCGTGCTGCTGGCGGTCGTGCTCCTGGGCGCGGGCCTGTTCCTGGTGCTGTCCGGGAAGCTTCCGCCCCCCGCCGCGCGTTGAAGAGGGATCATGGAGCGGTACGCCGACGACGCGTTCGTGCTGTCCACGGTCGACTACGGTGAGTCCGACCGGATGGTGACGCTGCTCACGCGTGAGCACGGCAAGCTGACCGCGTTCGCCGCGGGGGCGCGCAAGAGCAAGCGGCGCTTCGCGGGGGCGCTGGAGCCGTTCATGCGGCTGCGCGTGCAGCTCGTGGAGACGCGCGGCAGCACGGTGCGGTTGGACTCGGCGGACATCGTCGCGGGCTTCTATGGCGCGCGCGAGGACCTGTCGCTCATCGCCCGGGCGCTCTACGCGGTGGAGCTGTGCCGCGAGCTCACGCGCGACCATGAGCCGCACCCGGAGCTGTTCGAGCTGGTGGAGGGCTACCTGCACCGGCTGGACGCGAAGGAGGCCGGCCCCACGTCGCTGCTCGCGTTCGAGCTGGCGGCGCTGGCCCAGGCGGGACTGATGCCGCGCTTCGACTCCTGCTCGCTCTGCGGCGGCCTGCCCGGCGAGCGGCCCCGGTTCGATCAGGGCCATGGGGGCGCGGTGTGCGAGCCGTGTGGCGGACGCGCACGGGACTCGGTGGCGGTGCCGGTGGCGCTGCTGTCGGGCCTGCGCTCGCTCCAGGAAGGGGCGCGCACGCCGCTGCCCGCGGACCTGCGTGCCCGGGCTCGCGGGCTGCTCAACGTCTTCATCGCGCACCACCTGGGCCGCAAGCTCAAGAGCGTGGAGTTCATGGCGCAGGTGGGCCTGGACTGACGGGCAGCGCGCGGTCCTCAGGGGGAGGTCGTCATGCATGAAGCCGGACCGCTGGACGTGGTGTGTGTCGGCGAGACGCTGGTGGACTTCCTCCCCGTGGCGGGTGGCGCCACGCGCGTGCGCGACGTGGAGGCCTGGAAGCCATCGCCCGGGGGCTCACCGGCCAACGTCTCCGTGGGGCTTTCTCGGCTGGGCCTGCGCTCGGCGATGGTGGGCGTGGTGGGCTCCGACGAGTTCGGCCACTTCCTGCGCGACCGGCTGGCGGCGGACGGCGTGGACGTGAGCCGCCTGCGCCAGGTGGACCACGCGCGCACGGGGCTGTTGTTCGTCTCGCTGGACGCGCACGGCGAGCGCAGCTTCACGTACTTCCGGACGCGTTCGGCGGAGTTCCTGCTGGATGGCTCGGACGTGGACGCTGGCTTCGTGCGGCGGGCGAAGGCGCTGCACTGCGGCTCCAACTCGCTGCTCCTGCCGGAGGCGCGCGAGGCCATGGTGCGCATGCTCACCCTGGCCCGCGAGGCCGGAATGCTGGTGAGTTGTGATCCGAACCTGCGGCTGCACATGTGGACGCAGCCGGAGGAGTTGCGCGTCCTGCTGGGCCGCATGCTCCCGCTGTGCACGGTGGTGAAGCTGTCCGAGGAGGAGATCCACTTCGCGACCGGCGAGCACTCGCCCGAGGCGGCCCTGCACGTCCTGGCCGCGAAGGGCGTGCGGCTGCCGGTGGTGACGCTGGGCCTTCGCGGGGCGGTGTTCCTCTGGCAGGGCGAGGTCCTCTCTGTTCCCGCGCCCCAGGTGACGGTGGTGGACACGACGGGCGCCGGGGATGGCTTCGTGTCCGCGATGTTGAGCGGGCTGGTGCGCTGGTTTGGCGACGCGCGCTCGCTGGAGGCGGCGACGCGCGAGGATTTGTTGGCGCTGATGACCTTCGCGGCGGGCGTGGGCGCGCGGGTGGTGACGCGGCTGGGCGCGGTGGCGGCGCTGCCCATGGCTTCCGAGGTCGAAGGGCTGTTGCCCGCGCGACGCATCGCGCGCTGACGGGTCAGGCCCACGTGCTTCGCTGCGTCCTGCGTGGCCCAGCAGCTCCATCCAGGAGGGACCGATGAGTGACACCCGAGAGACGTCTTCTTCCGCTCCGGCGCGGGTCCGGGGTCTGGAGCAGATCGACCGGCTGTCGGTGCCCCTGCCGCACGGCACCGAGGTCACGACGCGCGTGGAGCGCGTGGCCTCCGGGGGCCGCCGCATCCCCCAGGGCGTGGTGGGCCGGGTGGTGCGCGCGCATGACGGCGGCTTCGACGTGCAGATCGTCGGCGTGGGCGAGGTCTGGTTCGCGCGCGATGAGCTGGTGCCCCGGCGCACGGGACAGGTGCAGTTCGCCCAGCGGCGCGAGGCGGCCTGGAGCGCGCTGCGTCCGTGCGTGGTGCTGGAGACGCGCGTGGGCAGTCATGCCTGGGGGCTCGCGGATGAGCGCTCCGACGTGGACGTGCGCGGCGTGTTCGCGCTGCCCCTGCCGTGGACGCTGGGCCTGGCCCAGCCGCCGCAGGACCTGGTGAGCGCGGACGGCAGCACCACGTACTGGGAGGTCCGCAAGACGGTGGAGCAGGCGCTGCGCGCGGATCCGAACACGCTGGAGACCCTCTTCGTCCCCGGCGCGACGGCGGGGGACGAGCTGGGCACGTGGGTGCTGGAGGCGCGCGAGGCCTTCGTCTCCAAGGCCATCTTCGGCAGCTTCGGGCGCTATGCGATGAGCCAGCTCGACAAGCTCACCCGCAGCCAGCGGCTGGCGGAGCACCGCGATCTGCTCCTCGAGTGGCTGTGCGAGGAGCCCACGCCGGACCTGGACGAGGTGGCCCGCCGCCTGGCCGCGGTGTCGCCTCGCGCCGCGCCCACGCGGGAGGACGCGGTGCTCGCGGCGAAGACGTACGTCAAGCAGCTCTACCGCTCGCTCTGGGACCAGGGGCTGCTCGCGGCGAACGACTTCGCGGCGCTCTCGGCGTACGCGCGCGGTGGCGGGCAGCGCCCTCCGTCCGCCCGGGAGCTGCGGCCGAAGAACGCCTACAACCTGCTGCGGCTGGTGGCGCTGGCGACAGGCTGGCTGCGCGACGGCGTGCCGACCTTCGAGGCGACGGGGGCGTTGAAGGCGCGGCTGCTCGACATCAAGGGCGGGCAGGTGCCACTGGAGGACGTGCTGCGCGACGCCGAGGCGATGGCGCCCGCGCTGGAGGCCGCGCACCGGGAGAGCCGGTTGCCGGAGCATCCGGACTACGCCCGCGCGGACCGGCTGCTGCGGCGCGTGGGAGAGGAAGTGGCGCGGCGCTGGGTGTCGAAGACGCCCGGACCGCTGGGCCGTGACGCGCCGGAGGCTCCGGCGCTGGAAGGAGGGACGGAATGAAGGGCAAGGTGACGGAGCATCAGGAACGGATGGCGGACCGCGTGCTGGACGCCGAGTCCCTCAAGCGCGAGCACCTGGTCGTCTCGCTGTCCGGCGCGCATGCGTACGGCTTCCCGTCGCACGACAGCGACCTGGACCTCAAGTGCATCCACATCGCGCCCACCGCCGCGCTCCTCGGACTCCAGCCCCGGCACGTGACGGCGGAGCGGATGGAGGTGCTGGAGGGTGTGGAGGTGGACTACTCGTCCAACGAGCTGCAGCCGGTGCTGCTGGGCATCCTCCAGGGCAATGGCAACTACATCGAGCGGGTGCTGGGCGCCATCACCGTGCGCGCCCTGCCGGAGCTGGAGTCGCTGCGGCCGTTGGTGCGGGCCACGCTGTCGCGGCGCATCCACCGGCACTACCGCGGCTTCGCGTACGGGCAGCTGCGCGAGTGGGAGAAGAGCGGCTTCAAGTCCGTGAAGAAGCTGCTGTACGTGCTGCGCACCACGCTCACCGGGACGCATGCGCTGCGCACGGGCGAAGTGGAGACGGACGTCACCGTCCTCCTGGAGCCGTATGGCTTTGGTCAGGCCCGCGCGCTGGTGGAGCGCAAGCGGAACGGGGAGCACATCGAGCTGGACGACGCACTCGGCGAGCAGTGGCGGCGGGAGGTGACGCGCGCCTTCGAGGTGCTCGACGCGGCGGATGAGGCCTCCGTGTTGCCTCTGGAGCCACAACCGGAGGCCGTGGCCGCGCTGGAGGGCTGGATGCTCGACGTGCGGCGCCGGCGGTTTGGTGCCTAATCCGCTTTCACCGGGCTCCGGATGGCGGGGAGGGCGCCTGGCTGGAAAGACAAGCATCGACCTGGGAGGGCGTGGCGGGTAACATCCGCCCCGCCATGAGCATGCAGGGTGGCGCCGGAGACGATCCCGACCGGGGGCGGCGCATCGGAAAGTACGAGATTCTCACTCGACTCTCGATGGGAGGGATGGCGGAGCTGTTCCTCGCCTTCACTTCCGGCCCGGGTGGCTTCCGCAAGTTCGTGGCGGTGAAGCAGATCCTCCCGGACATCAAGAAGGACGACCAGTTCGTCAAGATGTTCCTCGACGAGGCGCGCATCACCGCAGCCTTCTCGCACGCGAACATCGGACAGGTGTTCGACCTGGGCGAGGAGGACGGCGAGCTGTACCTCGCCATGGAGTTCCTGCCCGGCCAGAACCTGGAGCAGGTGGTGAAGATGGCGGAGCGGCGCAAGTACGCGCTGCCGCTGGGCTTCACCGCGCGCGTGATGCGCGACACGTGCCTGGGCCTGCACTACGCCCACCACTTCATGGATCCGTCGGGCCGCCCCGTGGCGGTGGTGCACCGCGACGTGTCCCCGAAGAACGTGATGATCACCTACGACGGCGTCGTGAAGGTGATCGACTTCGGCATCGCCAAGGCGCGCGGCAAGCTGGGCCGCACCCAGGTGGGCACCGTGAAGGGGACCAGCGGCTACATGTCCCCGGAGCAGGTGCGCAACAAGGACCTGGATGGCCGCAGCGACCAGTTCTCCGCGGGCGTGATGCTCCACGAGCTGCTGGCCGGACAGCGCCTGTTCAACGCCCCGGGCGAGGCCGCCGTGATGATGCAGATCGTGGACGGGGACATCCCCGCGCCGCGCTCGCTCAACGCGGCCGTGCCGGAGGCCCTGGAAGCGGTGGTGCTCAAGGCGCTGCAGCGCGATGCCACCCAGCGCTTCGGCACGTGCCGGGAGATGGCGCGCGCCATCGAGGCCACGCTGGGCTCCGAGGTCTTCGACGAAGACCAGATGACCGCCGTCATGGGCGAGCTCTTCGAGGAGAAGCGCCAGAAGACGCGCACGCTCCTGGAGCTGGCCAGCCGCGCCGAGGATGCCCGCGTCAGCGAGGCCGCCGGCGCGCTCCAGGTGGAGGAGGGGACGGATCAGTCCGCCTCCGCGGCCACCGCGCAGGTGAAGTCTCCGCACGCGGACGTCGCGGCATCCTTCAAGCCCACGCCTGTCCGCCGCACCGCGACCGAGTCCGCGGCGCCCGCCCCACGCGCGACCCCGCGTCCCGCCACGGACGCCGCCGAAGCCCGTGCCTCGCGCCTGAACACGCCGACCGTGATGCCGCGAGCCCAGCGGCCCTCGGGCCCGGACGCGGCGCCGGCGCCCCGGGTGGTGCGTCCTCCCGCGGACGCCGTGCGGCCCTCGCGAGCCCGTCCCACCGCCCGTCCCGAGCCCGCCGAGGCCCAGGCGCAGGCGCAGGACGGCGAGCTGCTGAATCCCCCCAGCGAACTCCAGACGCAGCGCTTCAGGACCCGTCCGGTGCGAGGCACCGCGCGCCCCGCGAGGCAGGTGGAGGAGGACGTCGCCGAGGCGCCGCCGCCCCCCAAGGCCGCGCCCGCGCGCGAGGGCTCCGGCTGGGGCATGCGGCTCCTGCTGCTGCTCCTCCTGGGCGGCGTGGGCTACCTGGCGACGCTCGAACCCGTGCGCCGCGTGTTCATGCCCGCGTACGAGTCCGCGAAGCAGTGGGTGAAGGCGGAGCTGGATCCGCCGCCGCCCGAGGACCCCGCCGCGAACGGGCAGTGGCCGCCGAAGCCCTCCGGGCCTCCGCCGGGCTTCGCCCAGAAGTCCCCCGAGCCCGAGAAGGCCCCGGAGCCCGAGCCGCCCACGCCTGAACCGGTGGTGGAGGCCACGCCGGTCGACACGAAGAAGGCGCCCGCGGGCAAGGGCGGCCGCAAGCCGAAGCCCGGCACCGTGACCGCCGCCTCGACGGACGCGCCCGCGGTGGCGAAGGCCGAGCCGCGCCCGGCGAAGAAGCCCGAGCCCTCGGAGCGGGCCCCGGAGCCCGTCACGACCGTCACCCAGGAAGAGAACCCCGAGGTGCTCGACACCTCCACCACGCACGGCGCGGCGAAGGCGGGCCTGGGTTGGCTGACGCTCTACACGGTGCCGAGGAACGCGGCGGTCTTTGACGGTGCCACGCAGCTGGGCACGTCTCCCCTGACGAAGTTCCCGCTGCCCGTGGGCACCTACCGTCTGCGCGTGGTGGACCCGCAGGACCCCGGCGGAACGAGCAAGCTGTTGTCCGCTCCCATCCGTCCCGGCGAGGTGACGAAGCTGCAGATTCGACTGGCCGACCTCCCGGCCTACGCGGACTGACTGCCGTCCTTGACGCTCCTGGACCCCCTCACTAGGGTCCGCCGCGTTCCGCCTTCGCCTTCGACGCACTGCGAGAAGGACTCGCCAACATGTATTTCCAGGACCTCATCCTCACGCTCCAGAAGCACTGGGCCGACCAGGGATGCATCGTCACCCAGTCGTACGACACGGAAGTCGGCGCGGGCACGATGGCCCCGTACACGTTCCTGCGCGCGCTCGGTCCCGAGCCCTGGAATGTCGCCTACGTGCAGCCCTCGCGGCGCCCCGCCGACGGCCGGTTCGGTGAGAACCCGAACCGCCTGTTCCAGCACCACCAGTTCCAGGTCATCCTCAAGCCCGCGCCCAAGAACGTCCAGGAGCTGTACCTGGAGTCGCTGCGGAAGGTGGGGCTGGATCCCCTGGAGCACGACATCCGCTTCGTCGAGGACGACTGGGAGTCCCCCACGCTGGGCGCCTGGGGCCTGGGCTGGGAGGTGTGGTGCGACGGGATGGAGGTGACGCAGTTCACCTACTTCCAGCAGTGCGGCGGCTTCGATTGCCGCCCCGTGTCCGCGGAGCTGACGTACGGGCTCGAGCGCCTGATGATGAACCTGCAGAACGTGGAGAACGTCTACGACATCGAGTGGGTCAAGGGCGTGAAGTACCGCGAGGTGTTCCACGCGAACGAAGTGGAGATGAGCAAGTACGCCCTCCACGAGTCCGATCCGCAGATGCTCTTCTCGATGTTCGACGCGTACGAGAAGGAGTGCAAGCGGCTCATCGAGCGCCACCTGCCCATCCCCGCGTATGACTACGCGCTGAAGTGCTCGCACACGTTCAACCTGCTGGACGCGCGCGGCGCCATCTCCGTCACCGAGCGCGCCAACTTCATCAAGCGCGTGCGTGACAACGCGCGCCTGTGCGCGGAGGGCTACCTGCAGATGCGCGAGCGGCTGGGCTACCCGCTGACGAAGACGCCGTGGACCGTGGGCGAGCAGCCGCCGGTGCTGGAGGGCAAGCCCGCCAGCGACTACTGGAAGACGGTGCAGCTCAACAAGCCGGTGGAGAAGAAGGAGAAGGCGGAGGTGTCCCGTGGCGCGTGATCTGCTCCTGGAGGTCGGTGCCGAGGAGATCCCGGCGTCGTTCATCATCCCCGCGATGGAGGACCTGAAGCGCGTGCTCACCGAGCGCATGGCCGACGCCCGCCTGAAGCACGGCGAGGTGCGCACGTTCGGCACGCCGCGCCGGCTGGCCGTCCTGGTCCGCGACGTGGCGGACGCGGGCGAGGACATCACGAAGGAGGTGCTGGGCCCCAGCGCCAAGGCCGCCTTCGACGCGCAGGGCAAGCCCACCAAGGCCGCGGAGAAGTTCGCCGAAAGCCTCAAGCTGTCCGTGGACGCGCTCGGGCGCACCACCACGGCCAAGGGCGAGTACCTCTCCGCGCGCGTGGAGGAGAAGGGCCGTCCGGCGGAGGCCATCCTCCAGGACGCGGCGCACGCGGCGGTGCACGGCATCAGCTTCAAGAAGTCCATGCGCTGGGGTGACGTGGACACGGCCTTCGCGCGCCCGGTGCAGTGGCTGGTGGCGCTCCTGGGCGACACGGAGCTGCCGGTGGTGCTGGGCGACGTGAAGGCGGGCCGCACGACCTACGGCCACCGCTTCCTCGCGCCGGGCGCCATCACACTGAAGGCGCCCTCGGACTACGAGGCCGCGCTGGAGAAGGCGCACGTGGTGGCGGACGTCGCGAAGCGCCGCGCGGAGCTGCTGCGCAAGGTGAACGCCGCCGCCGCTTCGGCGGGCGCCCGGCTGCTGGAGGACGAGGGCCTGGTGGACCAGGTGACGAACCTGGTGGAGCTGCCGAGCCCCGTGGTGGGCAGCTTCGAGGAGCGCCACCTGGACCTGCCGCCGGAGGTCCTGGTGCAGGAGATGAAGAGCCACCAGCGCTACTTCTCCCTGACGGACGCGAAGGGGAAGCTCCTGCCGCGCTTCATCGCCGTGTCCAACACGCCGGTGCGCGACGAGCAGCTGTCCCTGCGCGGCTACCAGCGCGTGCTGGCGGCGCGGCTCGCGGACGGGCGCTTCTTCTTCGACGAGGACCGCCGCACGCCGCTGGCGGACCGCGTGGAGAAGCTGGGCCGCGTGGTGTGGCAGGGCCAGCTGGGCACGTACCTGGAGAAGGTGGAGCGCTTCCGCGCGCTGGCGGGCTGGCTGGCCCAGGCCACCGGCAGGGCAGGGGAGGCGGCCACGGTGGAGCGCGCCGCCACGCTGTCCAAGGCGGACCTCGTCACCGGCATGGTGGGCGAGTTCCCGGAGCTCCAGGGCGTGATGGGCCGCGAGTACGCGAAGGCGGGCGGCGAGACCGACGCCGTGGCGCTGGCCATCTTCGAGCACTACCTGCCCCGTGGCGCCGAGGACGCGCTGCCGTCCCAGGACGCGGGCGCGCTCATCGGCCTCGCGGACCGGCTGGACTCGCTGTGCGGCATCTTCGCCATTGGCAAGGCGCCGTCCGGCGCGGCGGATCCGTTCGCGCTGCGCCGCGCGTGCCTGTCCATCATCCGCATCGTGCTGGGGCGGGGCTACCGCTTCAGCCTGTCCGCCGCGGTGGATGAGGCGCTGCGCCTGCTGGCCCCCAAGCTGGCCAACGTGAAGCGCAAGCCGGGGGAAGCGGCCCCGCGCGAGCAGGTGCTGGAGTTCTTCCGCGGCCGCCTCAAGGCGCTGTGGGGCGAGCAGCACCGCACCGACGTCGTGGAGGCGGTGCTGGCCGTCGGCTTCGACGACCTGGTGGCGGCGAAGAAGCGCCTGGAGGCCCTGAGCGTGCTCGTGGGCCACTCGGACTTCCAGCCGCTGGCGGCGGCGTTCAAGCGCGTGGTCAACATCGTGGAGAAGCAGGGCAAGGACGTGTCCGGCGGGCAGACCAACCCGCAGCGCTTCACGGACGAGCCGGAAAAGAACCTCCACACCGCCTTCACCCAGGCGCGCGACAAGGTGGGCGAGCGCGTGCGCGCGGACGACTTCGCCGGCGCGCTGAAGGAGATCACCGGCCTGAAGCCCGCCGTGGACACCTTCTTCGACAAGGTGATGGTGATGGCCGAGGACAAGGACCTGCGGGAAAACCGCATCCGGTTCCTCACGGAGATTGGCGCCCTGTTCAACCAGGTGGCGGACTTTTCCAAGATCCAGGCCGAGGCCTGATGCTTCACCCCCGGAGCGTGCCCGCCCCCCCTCCAGGGGAGCGGAGCACGCCTTCCGGGCGGGGGCGGATGTCGGCGGGAGGGCGGCCGGGAATAGCGACAGCCCTATTCAGTTGCCCGGGGCAGGGCCGCGTTCCTACACTCCGCCCCCCTCTGATGCGCCTCCACTTCCTGACTCCCGCGCTGCTGCTCCTCGGGGCGTGTTCGATTGAATCCGAACCGAACCCGCCTCCGTCCACCCGCTTCGTGTACCCCAG
This sequence comes from Corallococcus sp. AB049A, assembly GCF_003668885.1. Lineage (NCBI taxonomy): Bacteria > Pseudomonadati > Myxococcota > Myxococcia > Myxococcales > Myxococcaceae > Corallococcus > Corallococcus sp. AB049A. Next base: position 13,408 of record NZ_RAWL01000158.1, read on the forward strand.
CGGGGTGGCGTTCTGGCGCCCTCCGTCGGCGGGGGGCCCGGCGGCGAGCAACGGCTACCTGTTCGTCGCGAACGCCAACTTCGACAACTGCTACGACTCCGGTTCAGTGGTCGCGCTGAACCTGAACACGCTGAGCACGCAGGTGGACGGGCAGACAGTCACGCTGCCCCACCTGGGCAGCGCGCTCCCGGACAACTCGCTCGCCTTCGAGGACCTGGCGTCCGCGGACGAGTCCCTGGTGCAGATCCGCAGCTTCGCGGGCGAGCTGGGCATGTGGGTGAACCCGGCCACCGGGTTGCCGCGCCTGTTCGTGCCCTCGCGCGCGGAGGGCAACAACCTGCACTCGGTGGACGTCAGCCTGGAGTCCAACGGCGCGCCCGTGCTCACCTGCGTGCAGGGCGGCGTGGACTGCCGCAACGGCGCGCTGTCGCTCACGGACGACATCCCGGCGTCCCTCAGTGACGAGGGCCGCGCGGGCCTGCCTCGCGCTCCGTCGCCCATTGGCGTGACGGTGGATGAGGCGAGCGGCAACCTGTACGTGACGCACTCGGAGGCGGCGGACTCGCCCGCGAAGTCCAGCAGCAACTTCGAGAACTACCTGGCCACGGTGAAGCTGGACAACCCCACGCGCGACACGCTGGGGTTCATCCCCCTGTCGCCCGCGGGCTACGCCTACGGCGGCTCGGACTCCGTGACGGTGGGCGCGGGCTACCTCTACGTGACGGGCCGCAACTTCGTGGCCGGCGTCAGCGGCACGGTGGGCGGCAACTTCGTGCTGCGGCTGGTGGACAAGAACAACCCCAGCACGCTCCTGGAGCCCTCGCTGCAGTCGGTGTTCTTCATCCGCGAGGCGCGCGCGGCGCGCGTGGTGCCCCGGCCGGTGACGGCGGAGGAGCTGGCGGCGCGTCCGAACTTCGTGCGCGAGCGGCTCTACATGCTGGCGCGCGGCCCGGACACGCTGCTCACCATCGACTTCGAGTACGACGCTGTGCCGGGCGGCGCCGCCACCCAGCCCTTCTTCCGCGTCGTCTCCGCGGTGCCCATGCCCGACGGCGTGAGCGACATGCAGCTCATCTCCCGCACGCCGGGGACTCCCGCCGCGAACTCCAACATCCTCGCGGTGACGAGCACCGGCGACAGCGCGCTGTCCCTCTACGACGAGGCCATTGGCCAGGTCGTGGCGCAGGTGCCGCTCGTCAACGACCAGAACCAGACCAGCAACCCCTCGCAGGCCTTCGGGCTGACGGTGGACAACCCGGCCGGCACCAACGCGGCGCGGCTGTTCGTCACCAACTTCGGTGACGGCCAGGTGTCCATCGTGGACATCCCCGACCTCGCGCGTCCCCAGGACGCGAGGGTGGTGGCGAAATTGGGAACGCAGCAGCAGCGCGATCCGAACCAGGGCACCAGCGTGTGCCAGGAGAACTGACCTTGAAGCGCGGCTTCCTTGCTGCCCTGTTGCTGAGCGGCGCGAGCTTCGCGCTCGCCTGCTCCGACACCACCTCCACGGCGGGAGCGGCCGGCCTGTCCGGCACGTACGACGTGGTGCTCGCCAACCAGCTCGTCTTCGTCACCTCCCAGGACCGGGATGAGCTGCGCGTGCTGGATTTGACGCGCTCACCGCGCGAGTTCATCCCCGCGCCCAACCCGCTGGAGCCGCTGGCCATCCCCGTCATCGCGCGGCCCGACTCGCTCACCCGCGACGTGGGCTACGACGCCAGCGGCAACGACGTGTCCGGCCCGTACATCTACGCGCGCAGCTCCGGGGGCCGCGACATCTCCGTGGTGGCCTCGGCGCGCGAGCGCCTCACCGAGGTCACGCGCCTGTCCACCGGGCAGCTCATCACCGCCTTCGCCGCGCACGCCCCGGTGGCGGAGGGCGCGCCGAGCGTCCTGTACTACGCGCTCCAGACCCGCCCGGAGGCCGCCGAGCAGCTGTGCGGCCCCTTCGGTGGCGGGGTGGTGATGCGCCAGGACCTGCCCGGACCGGACGGCTTCGACGCGGCCGCGCTGCCGCCCGCGCTGCCCGTCTTCTGCCTCAAGCCCGCGGACACGGTGATGTCCATGATCACGCTGCCCGCGCGGGCCGACGTGACGGACTCGCTGGTGGTGGCCATCCGCAACGTGTCCGGCACCAGCCGGCTGGTGCGCGTCACCGCGGACGGGGCCTCCGTGGAGATCCCCTACAAGCGCCCCCGGCCGCGGCCCTTCACGGTGCCCGACTACACGGACCTGGTGGACATCCCGGCGCGGCTGCTCGTCACGCACCCCAGCTACAAGGTGTCGGAAACGGTCACCGAGCCCGCGGGCCGCTACGTGTTCGCGGTGCTGGATGAGCTGACGTGCAACACGCTGGACTGCGAGGGCGTCATCGCGCTCGACAACGGGCCGGATCCGGCCGCGCCGTCCGCGGCGCCGGTGCTCGCCCGGGACGTCACCGGCGCGCCCATGCTGACCCTGCGGCCTCCGGGCGGCCTGCCCACGGGCCTCACGCTGCGCACGGGCCTGGAGGTCCGCGAGTTCCTGTCGGACGGCGTGGCGTACCTCACCTCCGTTCCGCTGCTGGGCATCGTGCCGTCCTCCAGCGGGGACATCACCCTGTTCCGCGCGGACGAGCGGCGCCAGTTCAACCTGGACCGCAGCTCCCCCACGACGCCGCTGGACGCGTCGGTGACCGCGGAGCTGCGCGACAGCAGCGAGGCGGCGCGCTCGGACCAGTTCCCGGGCATCATCGCGTCGGAGCCGGGCTGCCCCCAGGTGGAGGCCACCAACGCCACGGCGTTCCTCTGCAACGGGACGGTGCCTGGCGGGGCCTACCGCTTCGTGTACCAGGGCGTGCTGCCCGGGCTGGTGGGCCTGTCGCGCGACCTGACCCAGGAGGATCCGCCGCTGCTCGTGGAGACGACCCTGGCGACGGCCCGCGGGGTGGTGCCCGGAGACTCCATCGTGCTCGCGAACAACGCGGGCGCCTGCCCGGCGGTCATCCCGGTCCTGCGCCTGGAGGACCAGGGCAATGGCCTCACGCGCATCTACCCGGACCTGTCCGACCCGGAGCTCGTCACCGCCATCGAGCCCTGCGCCTCGTACCCGCTCTTCACCGTGCGCGCCGGCCCCAACGTGAAGCCCTACGTGCTGTACGCGGGTGACGAGAACGCGGACGGCTATGTGCAGCGGCTGGACGTGAACGAGCCGTACACGGCCGCGACCTTCCTGGACTACTACTACCACCCGGACGGCTTCGACCTGGGCCTGGACCCGCCGCGGTCGCCCACGAAATACGTGCCCGGGCCGTTGACGCTCACCCTGACGCCGACGCTCGGCACGCAGAGCCGGCTGGTGCCGGGGGACCGCTATCTGGTCGTCCTCCAGCCGCGCTTCCGCCGCTTCAACTTCCGGGTGGACACCAGCTCGACGAGCAACCTGGCGGTCTACACCCTGCCTGCTTCGGTGGTGGCCACGGAGGTGGATGGCTCCAGCCTGGCCTTCCTCGCGTATCCCTCCGCGGACGGCGTGCTCCAGGTGGCCCTGGAGCAGATCACCGACAACGTGCCCAACCTCACGTACCTCCGGGCCTTCCAGTAACTGGGCGCGCCCGGCCGGCTCTGTTATCGTCCCCCAGGTCCAGCATTTCCCGAGCCAAGAACGATGATCGATCAGAACTCCCGTCCCGCACGCAAGGTCGGCATCGCCGAGCACCTGTGGGAGACGTACGAAGAGATGGCCCAGCAGATGGGGTCGGATCGCGACGCGCTCATCAATCAGGCGCTGTTCATGTTCGCGCGTCTCAACGGCTTCATCGACGTGAAGACGAAGGGCGAGCCCGCCGTGGCGGCGGTGCCGTCCCCCGCGCCCGCCGCGCGTGCGGCCGCCGCAGCGCCCCCGGCCGCCGCGGCCAAGGGCGGTCCGCCAGTGCTGGCCCCCGCGCCGGCCGCGCGTCCCGCCGCCCGCAACGCCCCCGAGGAGCGCCCGTCCTCCAACGGCCTGGACAATGATCCGGTGCGCCGCGAGGTCGCCGAGCGCGTCCTGGAGACGGCCGCGGAGCTGGAGCGGCTCATCAAGGGCAAGAACGAGCCGCCCCCGCCCTCCGCGGACGACATGATCGAGGACGAGGAGGAGCCCCTGCCCGAGCAGGAGGAGCCGCCGCTCGACGACATGCAGGACGAACCTCCGGAAGAGGCCGAGGAGGAAGAGGCCATGGAGGAGCCGGACGAGGAGGAGGGCGCCGCGCTCTACCTCGTCACGGAGTCCGGCGAGCAGGAGAAGATCGTCAAGGACCGCTACGTCATCGGACGCGGCAAGCACTGCGACTTCGTCATCAACTCCGGCAAGGTGTCCCGCGAGCACGCCGTCATCGCCCGCGACGGCGGCGACTTCTACATCGAGGACCTCGGCTCCTCGAACGGGACCTGGTTCAACAAGCAGCGCATCAAGCGCCGCAAGGTTGAAGACGGGGACGAGTACTTCATCTGCAGCGAGAAGATCCGCCTCGTCATCCACTGACGCCGGGATGACGCAGGGCCCCACGGTGCAATGGCCTTGTTCAGGAATTGACGGGCTTGGGGCCTCCATTGTTTGATGGGGGTCGCCTGCTCCCCATGGGAGCAGGTGCCGAATGACACCTGTTCAGCTCGCGCTGTGGACGATTCTGGGAGTGGCCCTGGTGATCTCGGTGGTGACCGACGTGCTGCGCCGGCTCATCCCGAACGCCGTGACCTATCCGCTCATCGTGCTGGGGCTCGGGGTGCGTGGCGTGTCCG